>DATDED010000456.1:0-5284 GCA_036523455.1 Gemmatimonadales bacterium | reverse complement strand
GCGTGAACGAGCCGGGCTCCAGTGCGCCGACCGAGAGCGCGAGATCGGCCGAGCCGGGAAACTCGACCGTGGACACGCCAGGGCCGTCGTTTCCGGCGCTGATCGTCATGACGACGGTGGGGTGCGCGTGCAAAAAGTCGTTGACGAGCGAATCGATCGCCGCCCGTCCGGCCCGCTCGTTCCCCACGTCGAAGCTGAGGTTGAGCACCAGGGCGAGATTGCGGGCGGAGGCGAACCGGGCGGCGTACTCCATCGCCCGGCGCATGCTCCCGGTCGTCGAGATCGCGCCCCGCGCGTTGTTGGCGATCTTCAGGCCCAGCAGCTGCGCGCCGGGCGCCACGCCGTCGAACCCCGCCACGCCGAACATCCAGTGTCCCGCCGCGATCCCCGCGACGTGGGTGCCGTGACCGGAGGTGTCGAAGTACAGATCGAGGTCGGGGACGCCGTCCGCTTCGCCGAAGTTGGCGGCCAGGGTCACGGGCTGCCGGCCGAGGGCGATGGTCTCCCGGCCCTGGCGGTAGTCGTGGAGCGGCTGCTCGTCCTCGAACGAGCCGTTGAGATTCGAATCGAAGAACACGACCCATCCGTCCGTGGCCTTCACCACCACGACGGGAAACGCGTCGGTGTTGGTCCCGTTGCCGTTCACGTCCGACGCCGGCAGCGGCCCGAGCGGCAGCTCGCGAAACAAGCCGCCGTACCAGCTCGTGCCGACCGCGAGCCGCCCGACCCGCGCGGCGCCACGCAGCGTGCGTCCCCCGATGGCGAGCGTGCCGTCCGCGCCGGGGCTCACGGGAGTCAGCACCACGCGGCCCTCACCCGAGAAATCACGCAGGTCGAGCACTTTGGGCGCCCCCGTGGTCGTCACGATCAGGCCGGCCACGCCCGGGTCGATGCCGGAGTCCAGGATGCCGACGAGCACGCCGCGGCCGTCGTAGGTCTGATGCGCGGTACGGAAGGCGTCCACGCCGGTGCTTGCGAGCGGCATGAGGCCGGCGAGCAGCGCGATGGAAGGCGGCAGCTGGGGATCCGCTACTCGTGGCGGCGACACCGGCGTCGCATCGGGCTGGGCGACCGTCGCCGCGGGAACCGTCGCCGCGGGTGGGGCCGGAGCGGGAGCCGGAGCTGGCGCGGGTGGCCGGGCGCAGGCCATGGCCAGCGGGAGCAACCACAAAAGCCGATAGGACATCATGGCATGGGTGGAAGAACGAATGCGCCGAGGTGTGGACCGGGATACTCCGCGGTCACCTCGAGGAGGAAGATGAGCGTGTCGCGAGTATCTTCGGGCAGGACGATGGCATCCACGTGGCCGCGCGCGCCGGCGTGCCGGGCGTCGAGCTGCTCCTCGTAGTCGGCGCGCATCGTTTCCACGGCCGCGGCGTTCTCGGGGCGGGCGACGCCGTTGCCGAACACCGCCTGCACCGCGGACTCCCCTTCCATCACGCCCATCCGACCCGTGGGCCACGACAGGATGAAGTCGGGGTCGAACCCCTGTCCCGCCATGGCGTAATATCCGGCGCCGGACGCGTGGTTGACGGTGAGCACGAGCTTGGGGACCGTCGCGGTAGCCATCGCCTCGACGAACCGGGCGCCGGCGCGGATGATCCCCGATTGCTCGGCCTCCGTGCCGACCATGAACCCCGACACGTCCTGCACGAAGACCAGCGGCAGGCGTTCGCGGTCGGCGTTCTCGATGAAATAGGCCACCTTCTCCGCGCTCTCGGTGTAGACGATGCCGCCGATCCGCGGCGGCTCACCCTTCCGGCCCCTGATGACGCCGCGCGCATTGGCGATGATCGCAACCGGGCGGCCCTCGACGCGTGCGTGGCCGCACAGCATCTCATGCCCGACGTCCGGCTGGAACTCGTCGAATCCTCCGGCATCCACCAGGCAGTCGAGCACCGCGCGCATGTCGTAGCTCATGCGATGATCGTGCGGCAGCAGGTCGTAGAGATCGGCCGCGGCGCGTTTGGGGGGCGCGGCACCCGTCGGAGCCGGGCGGGCGTTGCGGGGCAGCCGCTCGAGATACTCGCGGATCATTTCCAGGCAGCGCGCATCGCTCGCGGCGCGGTAATGCGCCACGGCGCTGACCGCGGTGTGGGTCACCGCGCCGCCGAGCGTCTCGGCATCCACCACCTGGCCGGTGGCGCCCTTCACCAGGTTCGGCCCACCCAGTCCCATGAACGACGTGCCTTCGACCATGAAGATCACGTCCGAGAGCGCCGGGAGGTACGCACCGCCGGCGATGCACGGCCCCATCACCGCGGCGATCTGCGGCACTCGCAGATAGCGGCGCATGATGGAGTTGTAGTAGAAGATGCGGGCGGCGCCGTACTGACCGGGGAAGACGCCGCTCTGATAGGGCAGGTTGACGCCAGCCGAGTCCACCAGATAGACGATGGGAATGCGCTGGCGCATCGCGATCTCCTGCGCCCGCAGGATCTTCGTGATCGTCTCCGGCCACCACGATCCGGCCTTGACGGTCGCATCGTTGGCGACGACCACGACCGGCCGGCCGTGCACGCGGCCGACCCCCGTGACGACGCCCGCCCCCGGCGCCTGGCCGTCGTAGCGGTCGGAGGCGACGAGCAGGCCGACCTCGAGCCATGTCGCGCCCGGATCGAGCAGGCCCGCGAGCCGCTCTCGCGCCGTGAGCTTGCCCTGGTCGTGCTGGCGGCGGATCTTGTCCGGCCCGCCACCCTGCTCCAAGCGCTGGGCGAGCTCACGGTATTCCGCCGACAACGTCCGGAGACGGCTCATCGCGGCTGGCGTTCCGCGACCCATGCCTCGATGTATTTGACCAGCTCGCCCGTCGGCGTACCCGGCCCGAACAACTTCCCCACCCCCTGCCCTTCGAGCGCCGTCACGTCCTCGGGAGGAATGATGCCGCCGCCGGTCAGCAGCACGTCGGTCCGGCCCGCCTGCCGCAACAGCGCCTGCACGCGGGGAAACAGCGTCATGTGCGCGCCGGAGAGAATGGAGAGCCCGACCACGTCCACATCCTCCTGGATAGCCGCCTGCGCGATCATCTCGGGAGTCTGGTGCAGGCCCGTGTAGATCACCTCCATACCGGCGTCCCGCAGTGCCGCGGCCACGACCTTCGCGCCGCGGTCGTGTCCGTCCAGCCCCGGCTTGGCGACCAGCACACGGATCGGACGCTGCGTGCGGCCGGCGACGGCGGGTCTCATGCGCGGCGGAACCGGAGCAGGGCGGCGAGGCCGTCCACGCCCCGGCGTGCGCGGTCGTCGTACAGCACGTCCACCTGGGCCCGTTGTGCCAGCGCCTCCTCCACGGCGTCGTCGAGACGGGCATCCTCGTCCCGCCCGTCCACGAGCAGCGTCCGCACCTGACCGTGCGCCAGCGCCTTCTGCGTCGCCTCGATCCCGTTGACGGCCCACCCCGTTCCCAGGCCGTCCTTCACGGCTTCCGCATGGGCCCGCTCCCACGCGCGCTCGCGCTCCTCGCGCAACGCCAGGGCAGCCTCCCGCACCTCGGCGGCCGTGATGGTCTTGGGATTGAGCCGCACGACGCCGAACAGGAGGTCGTGCAGGTAGGTGTGGAGGTGCGGCACCAGGGCGGCGGCATCCACCCCGACCCCCGCCACGACGAGTCCGGCCAGCGGCGTCTGGACGTTGATCCGGAAGATCTCCTCGGCGACCCGCGCATAGTGGCGATGTTTTTCCTCGCGGATCCGTCCGTGGTGCCCGTGCTCCCCGGCCGAGCCCGGCACGGCGCCGCGCATGACCTGCCGCTCGCCGTGGAATTTCTCGGTGCGAGACGCGGGGGACGTGATCCCTGAAAGCTCGGTGATGCCGAACGCGGTCACCGTGAAGAACCGGGCCCCCGTGCGGTCGCAGGCAGCGACGAGAATCGTCCCGAACTCCTGCTCCAGCGCGACCAGCTCCCGCGTAGCCGGGGCGTCGGCGACCACGAGACGCGAGCGTTGCACCTGCGGCAGGGGGATGACCTCGAACAGGTCCAGCGGGCCGCAGGCGAACAGGGCGACCCCGCGGGACTGGGGCAACCGGCCCGGCTCCTCGAGGTAGCGGAGCACCCGATCCAGATCGGCGGCCACCGCCTCCCGCTCGCCGCGGCTGAGCGCGTGTTGCGCCAGCCCGACGGCGGTCTCCTTCACCCGGTTCTTCATCTTGATGAGGTATTTGCCGCGGGTCTTGTCGCGCGGCTCGAGCTTCAGGTAGCACGACACGACCTGCCGCCCGCCCGGCGTGATGCTGCCGAGGCGATCCAGCATTTCGTTGACGGTGCCTTTCCCCGGGGAGAACGGCAGGGCCATCAAAAGAACACCGGTTCGCGGTAGGCGCCGTACACGCGTTCCAGCGCGTGCCGGATCTCGTACAGCGTGCAGTAGGCGCGGGCGCAATCCAGCATCGGGCCGATCACGTTGTGGTCGTTCTCGGCGGCCTGCCGCAGCGCTTCGAGCCGGCGGTCCACCAGCGCCTGATCGCGCCCGGCCCGCAGCTCGCCCATGCGCCGCCGCTGGGAGTCCTCGGCATCGTTGGTGATGCGCAGGACCTCGACGGGATGATCCTCCTCGGAGAGGAAGTCGTTCACACCCACGATGACCTTCTGCTGGTCCTCCACCTGCCGCTGGAACTCCGCGGCGGAGCGGGCGATCTGGCGCTGGAACCAGCCGTTCTCGATCCCCGCCACGACGCCCCCGATCGACTGGATCTCGGCGAACAGCGCCTCCGCCTCCCGCTCGAGCTGGTCGGTGAGCGACTCCAGGTAGTAGGAGCCGCCCAGCGGATCGATCACCTCCGGCACGCCCGTCTCGTGCGCGAGGACCTGCTGTGTGCGCAGGGCGACCTGCACGGCCTGCTCGGTCGGCAGGGCGAGCGTCTCATCGAGCGAATTGGTGTGCAGCGACTGCGTGCCGCCCAGCACCGCGGCCAGCGCCTGGTAGGCGACGCGCACGATGTTGTTCATGGGCTGCTGCGCCGTGAGCGTCACCCCCGCGGTCTGGGAATGGAACCGCAGTTTCAGGGAGCGGTCGCTCACGGCGCCGTAGCGATCCCGCATGTGGCGCGCCCAGATACGCCGTGCCGCGCGCAGCTTCGCGATCTCCTCGAAGAAGTCGTTGTGGATGTCCCAGAAGAACGACAGGCGCGGCGCGAACGCGTCGACGGGCAGGCCGCGCGCCACGCCGCGCTCGACATAGGTGAATCCGTTGGCCAGGGTGAACGCCAGCTCCTGCGCCGCCGTCGCCCCCGCCTCGCGGATGTGGTAGCCCGAGATCGAAATGGTGTTCCACTCCGGCGTATGCTCG
>DATDED010000455.1:0-1564 GCA_036523455.1 Gemmatimonadales bacterium | reverse complement strand
ATACACCCACCATGAGAGCCCCGATCACCGCCCCGCTGGTCGCCGCAGTCCTCGCCGCGCTGCCGCAGGCCGCGTTCGCCCAGACTCCCCACCCGCCCGATTCGGCAGTCCGGGCGATCCTGGCCGACCGCCTTCCGGGTCAGCACGGGGGCGGCTTCGTCGTGGGACTGCTCGATGCCGACGGCACGCGCCGCGTGGTGAACGTCGGCGCCCCGGCCGACGGGGTGTTCGAGATCGGCTCGATCACCAAGGTGTTCACCGCGGCGATCCTGGCCGACATGGTGGCGCGGGGTCAGGTGCGGCTCGACGATCCCGTGGCGCAGCTGCTTCCCGCCACCGTGAAGGTGCCCAGCCGCAACGGGCGTCGCATCACGCTGCTCGACCTCGCCACGCAGTCGTCGGGTCTGCCGCGCCTGCCCACGAACTTCGCGCCGAAGGACTCGGCCAATCCGTACGCCGACTACGGCGATCAGCAGCTGTACGATTTTCTGTCGGGATACGAGCTGCCGCGTGACCCCGGGGCGACCTACGAGTACTCCAATCTGGGAATGGGCCTCCTGGGGCACGCGCTCGCGCGCAAGGCGGGGATGTCCTACGAGCAGCTCGTGATCCGGCGCGTGCTCGCACCGCTCGGGATGAAGGAGACCGCCATCACGCTGTCGCCCGCGCTGCGGGCACGGCTCGTTCCGGGCCATGGCGACACCGGTCAGGTCGTGGCGAACTGGGATCTCGCCGCGCTGGCGGGCGCCGGCGCGTTGCGCTCCACGGTGCGCGACATGCTCACCTTCCTCGCCGCGAACCTCGACTCGAGTCGGGGGCCCCTGGCGCGCCCGCTGCACGAGACCCACGTCTCCCGCCACGCCGCCGGAAGTCCCAACATGACGATCGGGCTCGCGTGGCACATTCTCGCGCCCCCGGGGGGCGGCTCCATCGTGTGGCACAACGGCGGAACGGGTGGCTACCGGTCGTTCATCGGCTTCGATCCGGCGCGGGGCGTCGGCGTGGTGCTGCTCACCAATTCGGTCGTCGGCGCGGACGACATCGGCTTTCACCTGCTCGACGCGTCGCTGCCGCTGCGCCCGCCGCCGAAGCCGCGCACGGAGGTGGCGGTCGATTCCACCTTCCTCGGCCGCTACGTGGGGGAATACGAGCTGGTGCCGGCATTTCACATCGTCGTCACCCAGGAAGGAAAGGCGCTCTTCATCCAGGCGACGGGGCAGTCCAAGGTCCCGATCTTCGCCGAGTCGGAGACCGACTTCTTCCTGAAGGTGGTGGACGCGCAGATTACATTCGTGCGTGATTCGACGGGAGCGGTGACGGGGTTGGTGCTGCACCAGAACGGCCGGGACACACCGGGACGGCGCCTGCCGTGAGGCTCTCCGGCTTCGAGCGGGCCATCGACCTGCGCCGCTACGCGGGGCGCTGGACCCTGCACGCGGCCGGCCACGCCGGGCGGCTCTTTTACCTGATCATGGACATGGTACGCGGGCTCCCGGAGTGGCGCACTTATGTGCCGCGGACCGCCGAGCAGGCCAACCTCATCGGCTACGGCAGCCTCTTCATC
>DATDED010000454.1:0-5808 GCA_036523455.1 Gemmatimonadales bacterium | reverse complement strand
AACACCGGCGCGACCCGTCAGGTGGTTGCCGAACTGCTGGTTATCGTCGAGTCGCCCGCCCGCGGTAAGCGTGACGGCCGTACCGAGTCCCGCCAGCAGCTGTCCGTAGAGCCCCGAGTTGCCGCGCGTCGTGTCGAGCGTCGTACCGGTCTCGCGCTGCACCTCTCTCTCGACACCCGCCGTGAAGGTCACCGTCGGCGGCAGGCGAACGTCGGCCCGTGCTCCGATCAGCAGACGGTTGAAGACGTCCCGGCTATGAAAGCAGCAGAACAGGCTCGTGTCGCCGGGGCTGTCGGCCGCGTCGTCGAACCGGCTGTCTTCCCGGTGCCAGTCGAGGTTCGTCCGGGCGCTGAGACGGTCCGAAAACGTGTGCGCCGCCTCCGCCGACACCGACGGTCCCCGGTCGGTCGTGAATTGATTCGAGTCGGAGATTTGTCCCGCGCCGTCGGTGGGGAAATGGTACCGGGCATCGCCGTAGTGGACCGAGAGATCGGCACGGTTGCGATCGTCCGGAACAAACCGGACGCCGGCCCCCAGCAGGAGACGCCGGTCGTCGCTGTTGACGGGGTACGTCCCGGACGTCGAGCGGCGGGATGCCGTGCTCCGCCAGGCGAACGGGCCGTTCGAGCCACGCACCTCTGCCGTACTCCACCCGGTGCCATACGTGCCGCCACCGACGGCGAGTCGGCCGCTCGGCCGGCCGATTCCAGAACGCGTGAACACCTGGACCACACCGGTCACCGCATCGGAGCCGTACAGCACGCTGACGGGCCCGCGCACGATCTCGATCCGCTCCACGTCCTCGGTCCCCAGGTTGGCGAAGTCGTAGAACCCACCGGGCTGATTCTGCGGCACGCCGTCGATCAGCACCTTCACGTAGTCGCTCTCCCCGCCGCGCAGGAACACCGAGGTCTGCCCACCGAAGGAGCCGGTGGCGATCACAGCCGCACCCGGGGTGAGCCGGAGCGCGTCGGCCACCGTGGCGATGCCGCGCGCCCGCAACGACTCACCGGAGATCACGGTGACCGCGGACGACAGGGCGCTCACGGTCGTCGGTATGCGGTTCGCGGTAACGACGACGGGAGGAAGCGTGACGGTGTCGGGCTGTTGGGCCCCCACCCCCCTCACAAACTGCGTCAAGCCGCACACCGTCAAGAAGAGGGGTCGAGCACAACCGTAGCGCATGGGATTCCCGCGTTCAGGGTTGGCGGCGCAACGGAGTCAATTGTGGACGATCATCGAACGACGAGACGACGAGCGGCCAGCCGAACACCCCCTCCACGATGTCGCGACGCAGCACGTCCGCCGGCGCGCCGGCGGCCCGCACGCGGCCCTCCGCCAGCAGCAACAGCCGATCGGCGAACCGGGCGGCGAGGTTGACATCGTGCGTGACAAACACCGCGGCCAGCCCCGACCCGTCCACCAGGCTGCGGACCAGCTCGAACAGCTCCATCTCGTGGCGCAGGTCGAGCGACGCGGTCGGCTCGTCGAGCACGAGCAGCTGCGGCTCCTGCGCCAGAGCCCGCGCGATTCGGACCCGCTGGTACTCGCCGCCCGAGAGGGTCCAGAGCCAGCGGTCGGCCAGACCGGCCACATCGCAGCGCTGCAGCGCCCGCTCCACCGCCGCCCGGTCCTCATCCCGCTCCCGCGCCCAGGGGCCGAGGTGCGGGTACCGGCCCAGCCGCACCGTCTCATGCACGCGCTGGGGAAACAGGTTGTCCTCGCGCTGGGAGACGACGCCCACCGCCCGGGCGAGCGCCCCGCGCGGCCACTGCCCCGCCGTCCGTCCCAGAATGGCCGCGGACCCCGCGTGCGGCGCATGGAGACCGAGCGCGAGCCGCACGAGCGTCGTCTTGCCGCTGCCGTTGGGCCCCAGCAGGGAGACGAACTCCCCCGCGGACACCGCGAGCGAGACGCCCGCGAGGGCGTCGCGCGCCGCTCCAGGGTAGCGGAACGACGCGTCCCGCACGTCGAGGATCAGGCCGCGGTCCATCGCCGGAGCAGCAGAACGAAGAGCGGGACGCCCACCAGCGCCGTGACGACGCCCACCGGCAGCTCCCGCGGAGCGACCGCCGTGCGGGCCAGGGTATCGGCGAGGAGGAGCAGGATGCCGCCTGCCAGGAACGACGCGGGCAGCAGCGCGCGATGGCGCCCACCGAACAGCGCCCGCCCGAGATGCGGCACGATGAGGCCCACGAATCCGATGACTCCCGCGACCGCCACCGCCGCCGCCGTCAGCAGCGACGCGGCGAGATAGACCCGGCGCCGGGTCACCGCCACGTCGGTCCCGAGATAGCGCGCCGGCTCCTCGCCGAGCGTGAGGAGATCGAGCGGCCGCGCCGCGGCCAGGAGCACTACGAGCGGGATGGGCACGTACACCGCCACGAGGGTCACCGTGTCCCAGGACGCGCCGGACAGCCCGCCCCACAGCCACAGGTAGGCGTTGCGCAGCGCGCTCGCCTCGGCCAGGGACACGACCGCCGTGGTGACGGCGCCGCAGAACGCGCCGACCGCCACACCGCCGAGCAGCAGCACGCGTGGGTCGAGCGCCGAGCCGCCAACGAGTCCGAGGCGAAACACGAGTCCGAGGGCCAGCAGCGCGCCCGCGAACGCGGCCAGCGGCAGCGTCCACGCTCCGCCGAGGTGCAGCGCGATGGCCAGGACGGCCCCGAGTCCCGCGCCGCCCGAGAGCCCGAGCAGGAACGGATCGGCGAGTGGATTGCGCACGAGGGACTGCAGGCTCGCCCCGGCCGCTCCCAGGGACCCGCCCACGAGGAGCGCGAGCAGCGCCCGCGGCAGCCGCAGGTCCCAGAAGATCGCCGAGTGGAACAACTGCCCCGCCGGCACGGCAGCCGGTCCGAGGGTCACGGCCGCGAGCAGGGCGGCGAGGAGGGCGAGGGAGAGCACGAGCCACTTCACTGGGAAGCGGGGAGTGAGGAGTGGTTCAGGAAACGCGCCAGGAAGGCGACGGATTCCGGTGCCCGGGGTGATGGTTGCCCGAACAGCTCGGCGGGCAGGATCAGGAAACGGCCCTCACGCACCGCGCGGACCGTGCGCCACTCGCGGCGACCCGCCCACGCGGGTGGCTCGGCGCTCGAGCTGTCGCGCAGAATCGCGATCCAGTCGGGGTCGCGACTCGCGATGGTCTCGAGCGAAACCGTCGCCGACGGCGTGTGCAGGTCGTGAAACACGTTCTCCGCGCCCGCCATGCTCACCAGCTCGTCCAGGTAGCTCCCGCTGCCGATCACGATCGGGGGCGCATCCCACACCACGAAGGCGATGCGCGCGCTCGGCGGCGGAATGGGCGCGGTCACGAGCGAGTCGATGACCCGGGCGATGCTGTCCCCCGCCGCCGGATGGCCGGTCGCGTGTCCCAGCAGGCGCGCTGTGCGGGCCACGTCTTCCATCCGGTCGTCACGCAGCAGCATCGTGGGGATTCCCAGCGCGGCGAGCTGGCGCGCGGCCGTCTCGGTCTGGGGCGAGCGGTACAGCAAGACCAGGTCCGGGTGCCGCGCGGCAATGGCCTCGACGCTCGGATTCAACCCGTCCCCCACGCTGGGCACGGCGCGCGCCGCGGGCGGGTAAAGGCAGTACACGGTGCGCCCCACGAGCTGGGAGCCCGCGCCCAGGGCGAACAGCAGCTCGGTGAGCGACGGGGCGAGCGAGACGATGCGTTCGGCGGGCGCGTCGCCCGCGCTCGCCCCCCGTTCAGCGGGGCGGCAGGCCAGGGCCAGAAGGACGAGCAGCTGTGCGCAGCGCCGCATGCAAAACACCCACCCCCGGCGGAGCGGAGATGGGCGAGCGACAGCGCCGAAATGCGCTGTGACGCCACCATCCCTCCCGCGAGGGACTGCAGGTGGCGCGAACGGCGAGGTCTCCTGGCTTCGGGCTACTGCACCGCGCGTCTTCCCGGTTTCCCAGTGACGCGAGGCTTTCCATGCCCGTTACAGTGGCGGGGCCGCGCCGGACTCACACCGGCTTCCATGATCCCCGTTCGCGATGTGGACTACGGACTCACTCTACAGCAGCGGCGGAACTCGTGCAAGGGAGCAGAGAGCACGGAGCAGTCTGCTCCGGTCAGCGTTCGCGCTTCTTGCCTCGAGGTTTCTGCTCTGTGCTCCCTGCTCCCTGCTCCCGCTTCAACGCCACCCACAATCCGACGCCGAGGACCGCGACGACCGCGACGACCAGGAGCGGCAGCAGGCGATCGGTGCGGAACTGTTTCGCCGGGAACACGATCGAAATGGGGGCGCCGACCGGGAGCGAGTCGGCGCGATAGCCGGCGAAGCGGCGCGTTTCGATCTGCTCCACGCCCCCGCCGGTGAGGCCCGGGGCGTTCACGACGGCCACCGTGTCCTCGAGCAGGAGGTCGAGCTCGGCCGTGGGCTGGTCGATCGGGATGGCGACCGCGCCGGCCGCCGAAGACGGCAGCACATAACGGAAGGACAGCTGGCGGCTGCGTCCCGGCTGCACCGGGGCGAAGAGGAGCACGCTGTCACCGCGCAGAGTCACCGCATCGGGAGAGAAATCGCCCTGCTGCACCTCGAACTGCACGGCGGCGGCGGGAATCACGACCATCCAGACGGGCCGCACGGTATCCGGCGCCACGCGGGTCTTCTGCCCCTCGAGCGTCAGCTCGAGCAGCTCGAGCACCTCGCGCGAGCCGTCCTTGCTCGCCCCGGCGATCGTGACGAGACGGCGTTGCAGGACGATCGCCGGGCCGCCCGAAGTCGTATCGTAGACCACGAGGGGGTCGGCCGTCACGGCCTTGCCGGCCTGGATGCGCAGCGGCGCCGTGAAATACGCGAGTCCATCGTGCAGCGCGCTGGCGATGTAGATGGCCATCGTGTCCACCTGTCGCGCTCGCAGCTGCCAGTGTCCGCCCGCGTCGGTCCGCATCGAGTCCACGGGCCCGCCGCCCCCGGCCGTGACCTGGTGCAGTACGACCCAGCGCCCGGCGAGCGGGACACCGGTCGGCCCGCCGCGCCGCAGCACGCCGGACACGGTGCCGCCCCCCGCCCCTCCCTGGGACGCGAGGGCCGACACGCCGGCGCCGAGCAGCGCGAGGAGCGCGCCGACCGTCGCCTTACGGCGTGAACTTGCCGAAATCCTCAGGATCGAGATTCTGGAGGTAGTTCTTGAGCGCGTCGGAGTCGAGGGCCTGGGGGCCGCCCTCTCCCAGGTGCTCGGTGGTGTCGATGGCGGTGTTCTCGAGCAGGTCCTCGCTCGTGAAGATCGGCGCCTTGAGGCGCAGTGCCACCGCGATCGAATCCGAGGGGCGCGCATCGATGTTGATGATCGCGTCGCCGCGGTAGATGTGCAGCTCGGCGTAGTAGGTGTTGTCCTGCACCCGGGTGATGATCACCTTGCGCAGGTCGGCTCCCAGGCCGACGATCACCTGCTTGAGCAGGTCGTGGGTGAGCGGCCGGGCGAACTTCATCCCCGCCAGCTCCATCGCGATCGCGCTCGCCTCGGCCGGCCCGATCCAGATCGGCAGCACCCGCTCGCCGTTCTGCTCCTGCAGGATGACGACCGGCGTATTGCTCGTCTTGTCGAGCCCGAGGTGGGCGACGCGAACTTCGATCACGAGCCTGCTCAGGTCCCCTGGTCCCAGGAGGCCAGATAGCGCTGCTGCTCGGGCGTCAGCGTGTCGATCGCGATCCCCATGGCGGCGAGCTTCAGGCGGGCGATTTCCCGGTCGAGCGCGGCGGGAATGCGGTGCACATCCTTGGTCAGTTCCGCGGCGTGCTGCACCACGTACTCGGCCGCGAGCGCCTGATTGGCGAACGACATGTCCATCACGCTCGC
>DATDED010000453.1:0-6662 GCA_036523455.1 Gemmatimonadales bacterium | reverse complement strand
CCGCAGGGCGCCCGTGCGCGCGCGCCAGGTCTGCACGCTCGAGTCCGCAGCCTGCGCCACCACCCAGGCCGTGCCCGATCCCCCGATATCGATCGCGCCATCGGCGCTGAGCGAATCATCGAGCGGGGGGACGAAGCCGCCGCCGATCAGCAGGAACACTGAGTCCACGGTTTGCGTCGCGGGGCGGAAGCCGCGCCAGGCGAGGACCCCGCTCAGACCGGCCGATAGGGTACTGCCCGACACCTGAAGCTGAAACGCCGCGAGCCTGGTCGTATCACCGGGACCGTTCACCAGCGGGGTGGCCTGATCGATGAACGGCAGCACGAACGTCGAGAGGCTGGCGAACAGGCTGTCGCCGCCGAACGAAGTGGCGAGCGCCTGCTGCACCGCGGCCTTCTCCGCGGTCGAGATGACGTTCGTCGTCGGGGCCGTGCCGCTGTCGACGGAACACGCGAGCGCGCCCACGGCGGCGAGCGAGATGACCGCACGCTTCATACAACGGACTCCTTTGTCGGGACAGACCGGACGCGGGTCTATTCGCCGCCGGTAGCTCCGGAGGCTGCCACGCGTCCCGCGACAGAAGGATACGGCGGCAGGGCGGCTCTTAGGTAGACGCTGCGGGGATTCCACAAAACCCAGGATTCGAGGCCGAGCTCCTGGGCGGCCCGGATCTGGTCACGGATCTCCGTGGGGGTGTAGCGCGGGAGACGACGGCCAAGCGTGAAGGCCTGCAAATACGGCCGGACCAGGGTCGTGCTCGGGAAACGGGTACGTGCCAGGGCGTCCGTCAGCGCCAGGCGCACGATCTGGTACGGGTTGGCGTTCGGGCTGCGGAAGCCGAAGGCTCCGCGGGTGTAGTGGCTGGGATACACCATCGGGAGCACGACATCCGCCACGCCGACGAAGTCCTCCCACACCTGGCCGATGCCCAGGTCGCTGGTGGTGTTCGATGCGGTAAGGCCGAACACGTCGAAAGTGACCGGGACTCCCATGGGCCGCACGTAGTCGGCCAGCATCTGGATGTGACGCCGGACCGCCTCGCGCTGCGTCTCGCCGCCGCGCCGCGCGGCGAAGATCGCCGTCGCCATCCGGGCGCGGGGCTCATCGGGAAAGCGAACGTAGTCGAATTGCACCTCGGCGAAGCCGAGCCGGACGGCCTCCTGCGCCAGCAGGCCGGAGTACACCCACACCGAGTCGTTGTACGCGTCGACCCAGGCGCTGCCGATCCGGTCGCACCACAGCCCGCCGCTCCGGGACTGCACCGACCAGGCGGGCTTGCCCCGCGCGAGCAGCGGGTCCTTCGCCACGACGATGCGCGCGATGGGATAGATCCCGTGTGCGTGCAGGGTGTCGAGTCGCGCTTTCACGTCCCGGGCGCGGACGCAGCGGTCGGCGCCGATCTCCCGCGCGGTGCGGACCTGGGAGCGGTACAGCAGGCAGCCGGTGTCGTCCTTGACGTCGATGACCAGGGCGTTGATGGCGCTCGAATCCGCCAGATGTACCAGGGTCCAAAGTCGACTGGAGCCGAAGGCCCACGCGTTTACGTACAATGCCTTGACGGCGCCGGGCCGGGTCCACTGAAACTCACGCCGGGTGAACCGCGCCTGGGTTGGCAACAGCGCCACGCGACTCGCGTCTGCTGCCACGCAGGCCTGTGAGGGCGCCTCGGCGAGCAGCCGCTCCGGGGACTGGGCAAACAGGCCGCGATCAGGGGCGATCGCGGCCGTAGCGACGAGCAGGCCAGCAAAGACGTATTGCCGCATAGGGGGCTAGACGATAGGAAATAGCCCTAAAGCCAGCAAGAGCCCTAGATCACAAAGAACTAGTGCAGTTGTAAGCTATTGAACAGTAACGGGTAAGTCGCGAGGCTCTGGCCGCGGTACTGCGGTCGGAACCCAAAGAGGATGACCCGGCCGGACCCCACCTTCACGTCGACCAACGCCGCCCGCCCCGCGACCCGCTCCGGGTGCCGCACCCACCCCGACAGCAGCACGTCCGAGGGATCATCGGGATAGCGCGCAACGACACGCACCTGGGCCGAGTCCAGCACGTCGAAGGCGGGACCGCCTTCGAACCACACGGCAGTCTCGGCCGGCAGGTCGCGCGCGATGGGGTGTGAAGGATCGAGCCGCGCGCGGAAGATCGAGCCGGGGGCGTAGAAATCCTCGTCCGGCAGTCCCTCGAGGACGTTGCGAACCGGCAGCAGCAGCGCCTGGATCGCGAACCGACTGGCGTCATTCAGTGCCACGAGGGTACCGCCGTCCGCCACGAACTGCCGCAGCGCCTGGATGCCATCGGGACCGAGGCCGCCCGGATACGGCGCCGGGTAACGGCGCTGCGGAAGACCCTCGGCGATGTCACGCGGTGACTGATCGGGGAGGACGAGGACATCCAGCTTGTCCTTGAGCCGGCCGCCACGGAAAGTGGAGTCCATCACCGGGACGTAGGGGATCTTCCACGTGTCGAACACCCATCGGGTCCACCCTTCGTCGATGGCGCCGACGTAGGATCGATACAATCCGATTCGGGGGGCGCCCGTGTCGAAGCCCGGGTACCCGAGCGTTGCGCGTGGCGGGGCGACTGGGGCGGAGAGCGGCACCCGCAGTGTGTCGCTCACCGGCAGCACGGTGAGTCCCAGCAGCAGGGGGAGGGTGTGGGCGGTGACGTCGTACGGTCGCTCGGGTGGCCCGCCGGGGTAGAGGCGGCGATCCGGGTAGTGCTGCCGCTCGAGCAGCGTCTTGGCGAATGCGGCGGCCGGTTGTCGCAGCACGACGACGTAACTTCCGCTCGGCAACCGCTGGTTGCCCACGGAAAAAGCCTGCTGGGAGACCTGGATCTCGACGTCGCCCCGGACCAGGATGCCGAGCAACGTCGCGAGCGCGATGGTGTCCTGCTGGCGGGGGATCACGTACGCATAGGGCCAGCCGCGCCAGCCGCGGACCGCGTGCCACTCGATGGAAAGGAAATTGTCGAGCCAGTGGTCGCGATACCGGGCCGCGTGATCCAGCAGCGCGAGCGACACGTCGGTCTGATAACCGACGATGTCACGCAGGGTCCAGCGGCCCCCCGGCCACGGCGCGGTGAAATTCCAGGAGCGCTCATGCGGGCTGAAGCCGCGCGCGTTCGCCTCCAGCCGGTCGAACGGTACCTGCACGGGGGTCGCGAGATCGGCGCTCGCCGCTTCCGACAGGATGCGAGGGGCGCCGTGGTAGTGTGCGTAGGCCCGGGCCGGGGTCCACGCATCGTAGATGGCGTTGATCGAGACGCCGGTCCTCCCCTCGCCCGCGAGCGCCCAGGCGATGGCCGTACCCAGCGTATTGGTCCCTTCGACGATCAGCGGATCGACGTTCGGCTCCACCGGGTCCAGGTACGGGGGGAGAAACATCCTCGAGCCGTTGGACCCCTGCTGGTGCAGATCGAGCACCATCTGCGGGTGCCACACGTTGTAGATCGAATCCACTACAAGCTGGGTCTCGACCTGCGTGAAGGCGTACCAGTCCCGGTTGTTGTCGTGCCCGATGTAGTGGTGGTACAGCTCGGGCGGATCGGTTCCTTCCGCGGCGGTACCGAGCGTCCTGGCGTACCACTTGGCAACGATCGTGACGCCGTCCGGATTGAGGGACGGCACGAGCCAGAGGATGACGTTCTCCAGAACGCCGCGGATCTGCGCGCTGGTGTCCGTCGCCAGCCGGTAGGCGAGCGCGGCGGGAGTGAGATTCCCGCCCACCTCGTCCGAGTGGATCCCTCCCGTGATCAACACCATCGTTCGGCCGTCGTGCACTGCCGTGAGGGCATCGCGGTTCGAGCGCAGCGTCCGGGGATCGAAGAGCCGGTCGTTGAGGCGGCGGTAGACGTCGAGGCGCCGGAGGTTCTGGGGGGACGAGATCGCCAGCGCGACGAACGGGGCGCCGAGCGTCGTCTTGCCGAGCTCGCGGTAATCCACGCGGTCGCTGGCTCGGGCCAGCGCCTGGTAGTAGCGGACGAGGGTCGGCCAGTCGGCCAGTTTGCGGTCGTCGCCGGGATTGAAACCGAGCACGGAGCGGGGAGTCGGGATGGCGACTCTGCTCTGGCCGGCGACCGGAGCGCCGACCAAGATCAGGGCGAGAAGTGCGGATGCGCGGGCCGGCACAGTGGTGAGTTAGGGAGTGGGAAAGGTAGGGACATCGACGCCACGACGCCACGACGCCCGTCCGAGACCGTGGGGCATCGTGGCGCTGTGGGATTGGCGGCGGTCAGGGCAGTTTGTGCAGCTCCACTCGTCGGTTCTGGGCCCGTCCGGCCGCCGTCGCGTTCGACGCGACGGGGCTCGCGGGGCCGAATCCCCGGGCGACCATGCGGGACGGCGCGATGCCCTTGCGCGCCAGATACGCCCGGACGGCGATCGCCCGGGCTCGTGAAAGCCGGGTGTTCACCGCGGCGGAGCCGGTGTTGTCGGTATAGCCGGCAATCTCGATGGTGATGTCGGGGTTCGCCGCGAGGGACCCGGCCACCTGGTCCAGCACCGCGAACGACTCCCGCGTCAGCGCGGAACGGCCCGTTTCGAAATTGACGCCCCTCAGGATCAGTGTGGGTCGCGCGCCGGGCGCGCGCTCTTCACGGAACAGGACGACGCAGCCGACCTGATCCACCGGCGTCCCGGGCGGGGTCCCGGGGCAACGGTCGAGGTTGTCCGCGACGCCGTCGCCGTCGGAATCCCGCGCGAGCGGGCACCCCGTGGCGTCTACGCGCTGCCCGACGGGAGAGTTGGGGCACTGATCGATCCCGTCGGGGACACCGTCGTTGTCGCCGTCCTTGGGACAGCCAACGGCGTCGACGGTCACTCCGGGCGGCGTGTTGGGGCAGCGGTCCACACCATCGACCACCTTGTCGCCGTCCGCGTCGCTGGGGCAGCCCTGCGCGTCCACCGTCGCCCCGACGGGAGAGTCGGGGCACTTATCGAGCCCGTCGAGCACACCATCCCGGTCGGTATCGGTGGGGCAGCCCACGTTGTTGACCGTGGCGCCGGCCGGAGTGTCGGGACACTGGTCCAGGCCGTCGGCGACGCCGTCCCGATCCGCATCGAGCGGGCATCCGGTTGCGTCGATCTTCGCGCCCGCCGGCGTCCCCGGGCACTTGTCGAGACCGTCCAGCACCGCGTCCTGGTCCGAATCGCTGGGACAGCCGCGCACGTCCACGGTCGCGCCCGCGGGCGTCCGGGGACATGCGTCGCGTTTGTCGAGGACGCCGTCGGCGTCGGAGTCCTTCGGTCCGGTGCGTGCGCCGCCCCCCTGCAGGAACGAGAAGCCCGCGAGCGCCAGCAGGTGCGTGGCGTGATCGGAGCCGAAGGCACCCTTCGTATTGGGGGTGTAGATCGCGCGGCCTTCCAGCATCAGGCCGACGCGCTCACCGAGCGGCAGGCGCACCCCCAGTCCGCCGTGCAGGCCGCCGTCGGTGAAGGAAAAGGGGCTGCTCGAGCCGAAGTCGATGCGGGAGTACCCGACGACGGCGTACAGCAGGGTCGGGAGCCGGACCACCAGATTGGCGCTGGCGATCAGAGGGTCCATCGTGGCGCCGGCGGAGCCGGGAACATCCTGCTCGCGCTGGAACAGCACGTCGGCGCCGAGGCCGACGCCGCGAGTGAGGAAATACGTCAGGCGCGCGCCGCCGCCGATTCCTCCATCCAGGTTGAACGCCTTGTCGTAGCGTGTGTACGCCCCGAAGACGCTCAGCTCGAAATCGTGGCTCTGTTGGGCCGTGAGCACTTCGCTCCCGCCCATCACGAGCAATGCGACGGTCATGATCGCGCGCAAACGTCCCTCCCTCTCATCCACCAAGATAGGAAACAGGGCCGCAGCGCGCGACGCCGCTGCCTCAGGGAACCTGACGGAGCTCCACGCGACGGTTGCGCGCCCGCCCCACCGGTGTCGCATTGGAGGCCACGGGGTCGGCCGGGCCGTACCCGGCGGCTCGCATCCGTTCCGCGCTCACACCGCGCTGTTGGAGATAGTCCTGGACCGTACGGGCACGCTCGGCCGACAACCGCGTGTTGGCGCGCGCCGACCCCGTGTTGTCGGTATACCCGGCGATCTCGATGCGCACCTCGGGATGCGCGAGCAGTGATGCCGCCACCTGGTCGAGCACGGCGTGGGAGGTCGGCAGCAAGCGCGCGCTCCCAGTCTCGAAATTGACGCCCTGCAACACCAGGGCCTCGCGCTCGCGCGCGAATAGAACCTGACACCCCACCGCATCGACGGGCGTGCCGGCGGTCGTCCCTGGACAGCGATCCTGTGCGTCGTCGACGCCGTCGCCGTCGGCATCGCGGCTCGCCGGACAGCCGGCGGCATTCACCGGCGCGTGCGGCGGCGTGCCGGGGCAGCGGTCGTCCGCGTCGCTCACGCCGTCGCCGTCCGCGTCCAGCGGGCAACCGCGCGCATCGACCCGCGAGCCGACG
The DNA here is from genome assembly GCA_036523455.1 of Gemmatimonadales bacterium. Taxonomy (GTDB): domain Bacteria; phylum Gemmatimonadota; class Gemmatimonadetes; order Gemmatimonadales; family GWC2-71-9; genus DASTHG01. Next base: position 232 of record DATDED010000453.1, on the reverse strand, counting down.
GGGGAGTTGGGACACTGATCCGCACCGTCGTAGACGCCGTCGCGGTCGGTGTCGACGGGACAGCCGGTGGCCTCGGTGACGACTCCGGGCGGGGTGTTGGGACAGCGGTCCAGGCCGTCGAGGTGGCCGTCGTCGTCGGAGTCCGCCGGGCAGCCGCGGGCGTCGGCGATCGCCCCGGCCGGTGTCCGCGGGCACGCATCGCGTGCGTCCGGGATGCCGTCGGAATCGAGGT
>DATDED010000452.1:0-8069 GCA_036523455.1 Gemmatimonadales bacterium | reverse complement strand
GGGCGCGCTTCAGATCGAACTCGGTGCGGCGGACGATGACGGTGTGGCGGTGCTCGATGAAGTGCTCGAGCAGCTCCTTCAGGTTCATCTCCTTCGGCACGCCGTCCACGAGGGCCAGCATGATCGCGCCGAAGGTGGTCTGCATGGCGGTGTGCTTGTACAGCTGATTCAGGATCACCGCGGGCATGGCCTCGCGCTTCAACTCGATCACGACGCGCATGCCTTCGCGATCCGACTCGTCCCGGATGTCGGAGATCCCTTCCAGCTTCTTGTCGTTGACGAGCTGCGCGATATTCGCGATCAGGTTCGCCTTGTTGACCTGATACGGGAGCTCCGTGACGACGATCTGCTGTTTGCCGGTGGATTCCCGCTCCTCGATCACCGCGCGGGCGCGCACGATCATCCGCCCCCGCCCCTTCTCGTAGCACTCCTTGATCCCCTCGCGCCCGTAGATGATGCCCGCGGTCGGGAAATCGGGACCCTTGATGAACTTCCGCAGGTCCTTCACCGTAGCGCCGGGGGTGTCCGCCAGATGGACGATGGCCGCCACGACCTCGCTCAGGTTGTGCGGCGGGATGTTGGTCGCCATCCCCACCGCGATGCCGGCGGAGCCGTTGACGATCAGGTTCGGCAGGCGGGCCGGCAGGACCGTCGGTTCCCGCAGGCGGTCGTCGAAATTGGGGACGAAATCGACGGTGTTCTTGTCGATGTCCTCGAGCATCGTCATCGCGATGCGCGACAGGCGGGCTTCCGTGTAGCGGTAGGCCGCGGCGGCGTCGCCGTCCACCGAGCCGAAGTTCCCCTGGCCGTCGATCAGCGGGTAGCGCAGCGAGAAGTCCTGCACCATGCGCACGAGCGAGTCGTAGACCGCGATGTCGCCGTGCGGGTGATATTTGCCCAGCACGTCGCCCACCACCGTCGCGCTCTTCTTGTAGGGGCGCCCCGGCAGCAGCCCCAGCTCGTTCATCGCGTACAGGATGCGGCGGTGCACCGGCTTCAGGCCGTCGCGTACGTCGGGCAGCGCGCGCTGCACGATGACACTCATCGAGTAGTCGAGGAACGACTCCTTGAGCTCGTCCTCGATGAGGCGCGGCAGGATGCGTTCTCTCGCGTTGGGTGCGGTCATTGGGAGCCGTCAGCTTTCAGCGGTGAGCCGTCAGCTGGTATAGTAGATGTGGTTGAAATGCGTCGTAAGTGGCTGGAAAGTAATTACTTAGATACCAAAACGCAACGCCGCGGCGGCGCCCCGAGGTGGGCTATCTTGCGGCGTGCGACCGCTCCTCGTGCCGCTCGGTCGGGCGCTGCGATTGCGCTGTCCCCGCGGCGGCGCGACGGGGCTGTTTCATTCCTGGCTCCGTCCCAAGCCATCCTGTCCGGCGTGCGGACAGCCGATCGAACGCCCCGAAGAGGGCTACTACCGTACGTAGGGCCTTCATCCGCGGTTCATTCGCAATTCAGATGTTGTGGGATACGCTGGCAGCGTCCGGCATTGCAGTCCCCGCATCGCGCCTCGTTGCCCGGGAGGCTAGCGTGTCCCGCCGATCCCGCATGATTCCACGTCGCGATTTCCTCCGGACCTCAGCAGGGATCGCCCTCCTGCCGTGGGCGTCACGCGGTCTCCGCATCCCCTCGACTCTCCGGCGGAGCCGAGTCGTCGTGGTCCGTACTTCGGATCGCCGGAAAGGAGTCACCGAGGCCCTCCGGTTGTTCGAGCCCGACGGGATCGCCGGCAGACGAGTGGTGCTCAAACCGAACTTCAACAGCGCCGATCCCGCCCCGGCCTCGACCCACCCGGACACGCTCGGCCAGCTCGTCACCGAGCTGCACGAGCGGGACGCCCGCAGCGTGACGCTGGGGGAGTCGAGCGGGCCGTCCGGGACGCGTCGCGTCATGGAGCAGTACGGCGTCTCCGACCTCGCCAGCACGCTGCGTTTCGACATCGTCAACTTCGACGATCTGCCCGACGCGGACTGGATACCCTTCGACGCCAGAGGAACCCACTGGCCGGAAGGGTACCACCTGCCGCGCCTCGTCACGGAGGCCGAATACCTGGTCTCCACCTGCTGCCTCAAGACGCACGGTTATGGCGGCGTGTTCACCATGTCGCTCAAGCTGGCCGTCGGGCTCACGCCCAGGCCGATCCGCCGCTCGATGCATCGCTCGCCGGACATGCGCCGCATGATCGCGGAGCTCAACGCCGGCTACCGGCCGCAACTCGTGGTGCTCGACGGGGTCTCGGCCTTTACCGACGGTGGCCCCTCGAGCGGCGAGCAGAAGGAAGGGAACGTCGTGATCGTGGGTGACGACCGTGTTGCGGTAGACGCCGTTGGGCTCGCGGTCTTGAAGGACTTGGGCGCCAACGACGCCATCATGAGCCGCGGGATCTGGGCGCAGGAGCAGCTCGCGCGAGCCGTGGAGCTGAACCTCGGCGCGCACGGGCCCGGCGACATCGAGCTGGTGACGGGCGACGGCGCGAGCCGCGCGTACGTCACGCGCCTCGAGCGGATCCTCGCGGCGGGTTGACCGCAGCGGTCGCCTTGTGGGGCGGAAGGCCGAGGCGATCCAAGAGGGCCAACGGGCGGTCGCCACCGTGCCGATCAGCGCGGATGCCTTACTTCCTCTCGCCCGGGTGGCTGCGCATCGATCCGACGTTCGCGCCGCTCAGGGGCAAGCCGCGGTTCGAGCGGCTAGTGGCGGGAATGTAGGAGGCCGGACTCGCGCTTGCCGGCGGCGGCGAGATCTGAGTCCACCCACCGAACACTCGCGACGACGGCATCGGGGCGCTCCTCGTACAGGAAATGCCCTGCCCCGCCCACCGTATCGATGGTCAACCGCGTCAACAGCCGCACGAGAAGATCGATTTCCCGCTGCTGGATCCCGTTGGTGTGCGGCGCCCCTCCAAGCATCAGACGCACCGGGCAGTGAATCGCCGCGAGGTGCGGCTCGAGCTGCTGGGGCTCACGGGCGCGCGCCATCCCCAGGTAGGCCTTCAGGGTACCGTCCAGATCGGCGGCCGCGCCCGCGGTGTAGGCCGCGACCGCCGCGTCGTCCACCCACGTCGTATCGCCCGAAGCGGTGATCAGGTTCTTGCGGATCTTGCGGCGCACGAGCTTCACGCCGCCGAACAGCTTGATCCACGGCGCGAACCGCATCGCCCGCCGGAACCCCGGCGTGGCGGCCGCCTCGGCCGGTCCGCCGTCGAGCGAAACCAGACCGCGCACGAGATCCGGCCTCCGATACGCCAGGCGGTAGGCCATCGAGGCGCCGAGGGAGTGGGCGACGATGATCGCGTGGCACACGCCGAGAGAATCCAGAGCCGCAGCGATGCGATCCGCCTGTGCGGTGAGTGAGTAGTCGGCGCGCTCGGGCCGTCCCGAAGACCCGACGCCGAGCGGCTCGATGACGATAGTGCGGTAGCCGGCGGCCCTGAGCAGCGGCTCGACCTTGCGGAATCCGTAGGCTGAGCCGAAGAGGCCGGGCAGGAGGACGACCGGTTCACCGGCGCCCGCCACGACGACGTGGAGCGTTTCGGCGGGGGCGACCCGGAGCGCGAGCGACGTGCTGTCGGTAGCAACGAGGAACAGCGGGAGGAGCCACATGCAGGCTCAATAATGCACTGAGATCGCCGCTGCGGCGACCGGCTCTTACTAACCCTCAACCCCGCATGCAGTTGATGATCTGTTGAGGGGAGCCGACGAGATTCTGGTCACGATGACCGGGCGCCGCACGGGCGCCGTTGCAGGACTCCGAGCGAAGCGGTGGCGCCCGTGCCCACCTAGCCCGCGATCGGCACCGCGATCTTCCCCATCTGCTCCCCGCGCGACAGCCGCTCGAACGCCGCTCGCGTCCGCTCGAGCGGGAATTCGGCATCCATCACGGGGCGCAGCTGACCCTCCCCCAGCCGCCGCACGATCTCGCGGTACTCGGCCGCATTCCCCATGGTGGAGCCGAGGATCGAGAACTGGTGCCAGAAGAGCGGCCGCACGTCAGTCACGAGCTTCGGCCCGGTCGTGCCGCCGCAGGTGACGATGCGCCCCCCCTTGGCGAGGCAGCGCAGCGAGTCCCCCCAGGTCGCTTCGCCGACGTTCTCCACCACCACGTCCACGCCCCGCTTCCCGGTGAGCGCGCGCACTTCGGTCACGACGCGTTGGGTGCGGTGATTCAACGTGACGTCGGCCCCCAGGGCGCGGGCCCGCTCGAGCTTCTCATCGCTCGACGACGTGACGATCACGCGGGCGCCCGCGAGCTTCGCGATGCGCATGGCGGTGAGCGACACTCCGCCGCCGATGCCCCAGGCCAGCACCCATTCCCCTGCTTTCACCTGCGCGCGCGTCATGATCATCCGCCAGGCGGTGAGGGTGACGAGCGAGAACGCCGCCGCCTCGCACCAGGAGAGCGGCGGGTCCAGCAGCGGCAATGGAAGCACGTTGTGCACCGGGACCGTGAGCCGCTCGGCCAGGGTTCCAGGATGATGCTCGCCCAGGATGCCGTACTGAACGCAGAGGCTGTGCTCGCCGGCGCGGCAGAACTCGCATGTGTAATCGGAGATGCCGGGGTTCACCAGCACCCGGTCCCCCGGCCGCACGCTCGACACGTCGCTTCCGACGTCGGTGACGACGCCGGCACCGTCGGCGCCGAGGATGTGGGGAAACCGGTAGCCGATACCCGGAACCCCTTCCACAACGAACAGGTCGAGGTGGTTCAGCGCCGCGGCCTGGACGGCGAGGCGTACTTCGCCGGGGCCGGGGTCTGGCGCGTCGGGGACATTCGCCACGGCGGTGTGCTCCAGCCCGCCCGTGGCGTTGAGGACGAACGCTCTTATGGCAGGAACGTCGGCGCCATCATCTGCTCGGTCGGTCCGGCCGGGATGGGGGTCGGCGTGCCGGCACCCACCGTCTGCAGCTGGACGCGGTAGAGCGGATTGCGGCGGTTGTTGGGATCGGTCGGCACCACGAGCGCGATGAGGTCGCCGCGGCTCGACACGGCGAAGCCGGCAATGGGCAGGTCGGTGCCGGTGAGCGGGGTGATCGCCCCCGTGGCGATGTCGGCCTTCACCACCATGCGCACGGTGCGGTTCGCCTCGCGGCGCTCCACGATGAAGGCCAGGCTGCCGTCCCGCAGGAATCGCGGTTCGGTCTCGTTCTGCTGCGGCGCCTTGGTGAAGGCCCGCTGATTGGTGCCGTCGCGGCTCATCAACCAGATGTCGTAGTTCTTGTTGCGAACGGAGGCGTAGGCGATGGTCCCGCCGTCGGGGGAGACCGCGGGCGTCTGGTTCACCGAGTCGGTCGTGAGGGCCCTGGCCCCGCTGCCGTCGAGGGCCGCTGTCCAGATCTGGGGCTTTCCGGAGCGCAGCGACTGGAACACGAGCCCCGAGCCGTCGGCGGTGAATACCGGGCGTCCGTCCGCCTGGGGATCGCTGGTGACGCGCGTCAGGTTGGTCCCGTCCGCATCCATCACGTAGATCTCGGGATTGCCGTCGCGCGTGGACACGAAGGCGATCCGGGAGCCGTCCGGCGAAATTGCGGGATCGGTCGCGCCCGCCGTGTCCGGTGTGACCCGGCGCAGTACCGCGAGGTTCGAGCGGTCGAGCCAGTAGAGCCGTGACGTCCCGCCGCGCGTGCTGACCAGCAGCAGCTCGTCCTCGACGAAGACGTCGGCCGTGGCCGATTTTCCTCCGGGGGCGGTCGCCGTGATGCGGGCGCGCCCGTTGCTCGATCCCGTGACGGTCCCGTCCTCGGAGACCGCGGCGACGGCCGGCGCATCCGAGCTCCAGGTGAGGCCGCTCGCGGGTCCGAGGACGGCTCCCGTGTCGTCCGTGAAGCTCGCCTTGAGGCTCGCCCGCGCGTTGAGCGCCATGCCGAGACGTGCCGCCGAGAGTTTCACGGAGCCGGCGATCACGCTCACGGCCCAGACGGCGCGCGGCGGATTGGGACCAGGGCCGTGCAGGTTGAGCTGCGTCCGTCCGATCCTCTTTCCCGTCAGGATGTGGGTCGCCCGATCGAAGGCGGCGATCGCGGTGTCCGCCACGCTCCACGCCAGCAACGCTTCGGGCACGGGTGAACTGTCCGCCGCGAGGGCCGTGGCAATGAAGCGCACGGTCGCGGTGAGCGGTACCTCGACGTCCTCCCGCGTGGTCGGCCGCACCGCCAGGAACTCCACCGCGCGGTGCACCAGCACTTCCACGGCCTTCTGCTGCAGGAAGCCCGACACGGTGAGCGTCGCTTTTCCCGATCCGACCGCTTTCACGACCCCGGTCAGGCTGACCTGCGCCACACTCTGATCGCTCGAGGCCCAGGTGAGCGCCACCGGATTGATGAGACGGTTCTCCTGCGTCGGAACGACGACATGCAGCGTGTCGACCTCGCCGGGAGCGAACGTCAGCGCCGTCCCCTCCTGCACGGCGTACTCGGCCTGCTGGACGACGACGGGCGCAGTCGCGGTGAGACCGCCCGGCCCGGACATCTGGACGGTGCCCTGTCCCGGCGCCAGCGCCACGACGGTGCCGTTCTGATCCACGCTGGCGATGTCCTCGCGCAGCGACTTCCAGGTCACCTGCACCGGCGCCGCGGGGGAGCCGTCCTCGCTCAGCGCCCGGGGTGACACCCGCGTGTGTTCCGAAGGCAGCATGTAGACCGACGGCGGATCGATGCGCAGCACGGCCGCGGGGCCGGTGCCCGGGGGCTGCCCCGCGAGGGGATCAACCGCGGCGCCGGCCGTCCCTGCCTCGCCCGTACCGGCAGCGGCGGCGGTGACCTGCACCGCCGCCTGGCCGCGGCGCTGTCCCGCGCGCGCTTCCACGATCGCTACTCCGGCCGCCACTCCCGTGACCGTCCCGGTGATGTCCACCTTGGCGATCTTGGGATTGCTCGACGTCCAGGTCACTTTGGCCGCCGGGAGCACGTTCCCCAGCCGGTCGTAGGCGGTGGCGAGCAGGCCATAGCGCTCGCCCACCTTGATCGAGATCGACGGCGGCGCGACCTGGACTTCGGCGACGGTCTGGGCAGCGAGCGGAGCGCCGGCGGCGGCGAGCAGGAAGGCGGCGGGCAGGCCCGCGCGGCGGATCATGGCAGCGCTAATCTAACTTCTCACGGCTGCGCCGTAACCCGGATCGCTTTCGCGCGATATCCATCCACCGCGTCGCCGCTGTCGGGAAACGTGACCGGCACCGTCCGCTCGCCGCGCGGAGTCCGCACCACCAGCTCGTACGCTTTCCCCGCCAGTCCTTCGAGCTGCAGCTCGAGCGTGTCGCCCGCGAGGCGCTGGGACACGAGCTTCATGCTGGTCGAGCGCGCGCCCCGCTCGGGCGCGGGCGGCGGCAGCAGCACCGCCCAGCCCGCCGCGTGACGAATGAGGACCACCAGCCGGGTCCCGAGCGCCAGGCGGCAATCCACGTGTTCGTCCGCGCCGGTGGAGCGCGCGGCGCAGGTCACGGAACGTCCGTTCGCGCGCACCTCCCGCACGACGGCGCCGAGCGGAAGCGCGGGCGAGAAGACCAGCGTGTCCACGCCCGTTCCCGCCGTGCGCGTCAGCTCCATCGCCAGGGTGGTGTCGCTGCGGGCGAATTGCACGGTGTATCGCCCCGTGCCCACGGGCAGGCGCTCGACGGCGAGGGAATCCCACTGGGGCGGCAGGTGTGGTGCGAGCGTCACCCGGTCGTCGGGCACGTCGCCCTCCCAGCCGACCAGCCCGCGCAACAACGGCGTGAGCAGCATGGACGTCGCGAAGAACTGCTGCGGGACGGCGGTTTCGAGCGGCTCGTAGGCCGAACCGGAGAACACCTCGGGGTTGGCGCCGAGTCCCCACAGGAAGGTGGTGCGCGCGACGGCCGAAGTCGCCGCGAACCCCATCGGCGCGTTGTGCGCCCGGTACAGCCCCCACGCATCGAACCCGGTGACGAACGGCCACACCGTGCCGTTGTTGTAGTGCAGCGGATCGAACAGCGGCGAGGTGGAGGCCAGGGCCCGCGCCCCCCAGTCGGTGGTGATGGCGGCCCGGGCGAGCGTCGCGGCCGTGGCCATGCCGCGGGCGTCGTCGAAGAGCCCGAACGCCAGGCCGGTGGCGGGCCAGAC
>DATDED010000451.1:0-9559 GCA_036523455.1 Gemmatimonadales bacterium | reverse complement strand
CCGCCGCCCGCCCGCCGCGGGCGCCCGCGCTGCGAGCAGCCGGTCGCGCGCTCCGAAATAGGCGCGCAGCGCGCGGGCGGCGTGGCCCCCGAGGGGCACGATCCGCTCCTTGCGCCCCTTGCCGCGCACCTTCACCTGGTCGGAGACGAGATCCAGATCCGGCTCGGACAGCCCGGCCAGCTCGCTCAGCCGCATGCCCGTCGCGTAGAACAGCTCGAGCATGGCCAGGTCGCGCGCGGCACGGAATCCCCCATCCGCCGTCGCACGGCGCTCGGCTTCCGCGAACAGCTGCTCGGTCTCCGCGCGGTCCAGGTACGTCGGCAGCCGGCGCTCCAGCTTCGGCGTGCGCGCCGCCCGCGCCGGGTTCACCTCGGTGCCGTGTGTGACGGCGAGGAACCGGTAGAAGGTCCGCAGCGCCGACAACGCCCGCGCGGCCGAGCGGCGGGCCAGGCGCCGCTCTTCCAGCGCCCCCAGCCAGCCGCGGATCGCCAGGCGGTCCACGCCGCTCCAGCTCCAGCGCACGCCCCCGCCGTAATAGCGGTCGCAGAACTCAGCGAACCCCGCGACGTCGCGCGCGTACGCCTTCACGGTGTGCGGCGAATCGTTGCGCTCCTTGGCCAGGAAGGCCGTGAACTCGGCGAGCTCGGGCCTGGGGGGGGCGCTCACGCCGGCACCAATCCTTCGAACGACGCCGCGAACGTCTCGATCCCGGCGAGCGCCCGTTCCGCGAGCTGCTGGCGCTTGCGCGCCTTGTCCCGCACCGGGCGCTCGAGCGGGTCGAGCAGGCCCCAGTTCGCGTTCATCGGCTGGAACCGCGCCGGGTCGGCCTCCCGCAGGTAGCGGTACAGCGCGCCCAGCATCGTGGTCGGCGGCGGCAGGAGCGGCGCTTCGCCACGCAGCATCCGGGCGAGGTTCAACCCAGCGAGCAGTCCCGTGGCCGCCGACTCGGTGTACCCCTCCACCCCGGTCAACTGACCCGCGAACAGCAGCTTCGCGTCGTCGCGCGCGGAGAGATGGGGCGTCAGGGTCGCCGGGGCGTTGACATAGGAGTTGCGGTGCACGCTACCGAAGCGCAGGAACTCGGCGCTGCCCAGGCCGGGGAGGGACCGCAGCACGCGCTGCTGCTCGCCGGTGCGCAGGCGAGTCTGGAAGCCGACGAGGTTCCACATCTGTCCGGCGCGATCCTCCCGGCGCAGCTGTACCACGGCGTACGGCATCCGGCCGGACCGCGGATCGGTCAGCCCGACGGGCTTCATGGGCCCGAAGCGCAGCACGTCGCGCCCGCGCCGCGCCATCTCCTCCACCGGCAGGCAGCCCTCGAAATACGGCGTGCGATCGAACTCGTGCGACGGCTCGTAGCAGTCCGCCGCCAGCAGGGCGGTGACGAACGCCTCGTACGCCGCCTCGTCCAGCGGAGCGTTGAGGTAGTCGTCCCCATCGCCCTTGCCGTAGCGGGAGGCCCGGAAGAGCGCGTCGTGATCGAGGGAGTCGTCGGCGACGATGGGCGCGATGGCGTCGAAGAACGCCAGCGTCCCGGCGCCGAGGCGCTGCGCGATGGCGGCGCTGAGCGGCGTGGAGGTAAGCGGCCCGGTCGCGATGATGGCGGGGGACGGCAGCTCGGTGATCTCTCCCCGCACGAGGGTGATGCGCGGATGGGCGGTGAGACGGTCGTGCACGGCACTGGAGAACGCAACCCGGTCCACCGCCAGCGCCGCGCCCCCCGGGACCCGGGCCGCGTCGGCCGCCTGGAGGATCACGCTCCCCAGCCGGCGCATCTCGGCCTTGAGCAGGCCGTGGGCGTTGGTGACCTCGACCGATTTGAACGAATTGCTGCAGACGAGCTCGGCGAGGCGGTCGGTCTGGTGGGCCGGCGTGGCCTGCACCGGACGCATCTCGTGGAGCGTCACGGCGATGCCGCGTTCGGCCAGGGCCCAGGCGGCTTCGCTGCCGGCGAGGCCGCCGCCCACGACGGTCGCCCTCAGGCCGCGTCCGGCTCCGGTGGTGCGATCTCCGCTCCGGCGTCCTCGAACCCGCACTTCAGGCACTTGCGCGTGACTCTCCCGTCCTTGGTCTCCTTCTTCGTCATGCCGGCGAACCCGCAGCTCGGGCAGATCTCCGTCGCGTACGGGCGATCCCACACGGAGTAATCGCAATCCGGGTAGCGCGTGCAGCCGAAGAAGTTCCGTCCCTTGCGGGTGCGGCGCTCGGCGATGTCGCCCTGGCCGCACTTGGGACAGGTGATCCCGAGGGGAACGGGCCTGGTGTGCTTGCACTTGGGGAAGCGCGTGCAGGCGAGGAACTCCCCGAACCGCCCCGTCTTGATCACCATGGGGGCGCCGCATTCCTTGCAGATCTCGTTGCTCGGCCTGTCGGGCACTTTGTCGCGCCCGATCGGCTTGGTGAAGCGGCAGTCGTCCGGATACTTGACGCACGCGATGAACGGTCCGAAGCGCCCGCTGCGCACCTCGAGCGGGCTGCCGCAGGTGGGGCAGCGCTCCTCGTGGAGCTTGGACAGGTCGTGCACGTCGTTCAGGATGGACGGGATGTCCACGCTGGCGAGCGCCTCGTTGAACGGGCCCCAGAAGTCGCCCAGCACGGACTGCCACGCGAGATCGCCTTCCTCGACCTTGTCCAGCTCGGTTTCCATTTGCGCCGTGAAGCCGACCTCGAACACCTCCGGGAAGCAGATGCGCATCACCTTCCACACCTTCTCCCCGAGCGGCGTCGGCGAGAAACGGCGCTCCTTGGTGGTGGCGTACCACCGGCTCTGCAGGGTGCCGATGATGCTGGCGTACGTGGATGGCCGGCCGATGCCCTTCTCCTCCAGCGCCTTCACCAGGCTCGCCTGGCTGTAGCGTGGCGGCGGCTCGGTGAAATGCTGCGACGGGACGAGCTGGCGCAGCGTGGGCCGGTCGCCCTTGGCGAGCGGCGGGATGGGGCCGAAGTCGTCGCCGCTCTTGGCCTCCTCCGGCTCATGGCCCTCGTGGAACAGGACACGGTAGCCGTCGAACAGCGGCACGGAGCCGGTCGCCCGGAACAGGAAGCGGCCCAGATCGAAGTCCACCGTCGTGAGCTCGTACAGCTCGGGCGTCATCTGCGACGCGACGAACCGCCGCCAGATGAGCTGGTACACCTTGAAGAGATCGGACTCGAGGTACTGCTTCATCGCCTCCGGCCGCCGCGCGACTTCGGTGGGGCGGATGGCCTCGTGCGCCCCCTGCACCCGCGACGCGCTCTTCTTGCCGGCGTGGACGTTGGGGCTGGCCGGCAGGTAGCGGGCGTCGTAGTTGGCGGCGATGAAGTCGCGCGCCTGGGTGATGGCGCTGTCGGCGACGCGCACGGAATCGGTCCGCATGTAGGTGATGAGCCCGACCGGCCCTTCCTCCCCGACCTCGATGCCTTCGTACAGCGCCTGGGCGGCGCGCATCGTCCGCTTGGCCGAGAAGCCGAGCTGCTTGGCGGCTTCCTGCTGCAGCGTGCTGGTGATGAACGGGGCCGGCGGGTTGCGCCGCTTCTCCTTGCGCGTGACGTCGGTGACGACGAACGCGAGATGCGAGGCCGCGTCGACGATCTCCTGCGCTGCATCCCCGGTCCGGATGTCCGGCTTGCGGCCGTCGAGCTTGTGGAGCCGGGCCTGGAACGCCTGGCCGTCCTTCTCGAGATCCGCCTCGATGGTCCAGTATTCCTGCGGCACGAAGCGGCGGATTTCCTCCTCCCGCTCGCAGATGAGCCGCAGCGCGACTGTCTGGACGCGGCCGGCGGAGAGCCCGGACTTGATGCTCTTCCAGAGGAGCGGGCTCGCCTTGTAGCCGACCAGGCGATCGAGAATGCGGCGCGCCTGCTGCGCGTCCACCTTCTTCTGATCGATGTCCTGCGGGTTGGCGATCGCCTGCGAGACGGCGTCCTTGGTGATCTCGTGGAACAGGACGCGGTGCACCGCGCCGCCGTTGCCGAGCTGGGACGCCACGTGCCAGGCGATCGCTTCGCCTTCGCGGTCGGGGTCGGTCGCGATCAGCACCTGGCTCGCTCCCTTGGCCGCTTTCTTGATCTCGGCCAGGGTCTTCGCCTTTTCCTTGATCGTGACGTACTCGGGCGTGAAGCCGTGCTCCACGTCCACACCGAGCTTGCGCGGCGGCAGGTCGCGAATGTGCCCCACGGTCGCCTTCACCGTGTAGCCGCGGCCCAGATACTTGCCGATCGTCTTCGCCTTGGTGGGCGACTCGACGATCACGAGCGCGCCCCCGCGCCCTCCCTCGTGCTCCAGTTCCGTATCGTTCGGAGGAGGAACGTCGACCGCCGCGGCCTTCGCGGCGGCACGCCGGCGTCGCGCCGGCTTGGGGCTCGACTCTGCAGCAGGCTGCTTCACGGTCTTCTTATTCTTACCAGCCACTGATCAACCCTTCCTCAATTTCCGAGGCACGCATCGTTACCATCCTGCTCTCCTCCGCGCAAGTTCGACCACCTCGTCGGCGACTTTCGCCGCGCTCTTGCGATCGGTCTCAACTTGCGCGTCTGCTTCGAGATAGAACGGCTCGCGCTCGTGGAGCAGCTGCTGCATCCGCAGTGCGGGGTCCTCCCCACTCAACATCGGACGGTTCCCGTCCGGCTCGGCGCGCGCCGTCGCCGTGTCGGGACGCGTCTTGAGGTACACCAGCAGCGCGCGGCCGCGCGCCGAGGCGAGCGCCCCCGGCTGCGCCGCCCATCCGCCGCCCGGGATGATCACGGCCGGCGGCCCGGCGAGGGCGTCCTCCATCTCCCGCCGCTCGAGCTCCCGGAACGCGGCTTCGCCGTGCTCGGCGAAGATCAGCGCGATGGGCCGGCCCTCCTTGCGGGCCACGATGGCGTCGATGTCCTGACACGGCGCCCGCACGGCCTCGGCGACGAGCCGTCCCACGGTCGACTTGCCGGCGCCCGGCAGCCCGAGCAGGACCACGTGGCGCATCATGAGGCCGCTCCCTGCGGCGTGCGGGCCCGGACCCGGGCCAGGTAGCCGTCCACGTTGCGTCGCATCTCGCCGAGCGAGTCACCGCCGAACTTCTCGATCATCGCCTCCGCCAGTACCAGTGCCGTCATGGCCTCCGCGATCACCCCCATCGCGGGGACCGCGGTCACATCGGACCGTTCCGATTGCGCCCGTGCCGCCGTGCCCGACGCGAGGTCGACCGTCGCCAAGGGCGTCATGAGCGTGGAGATGGGCTTCATCGCGGCGTGCACCACCAGCGGCTCGCCGGTGGACATCCCGCCCTCGGTACCGCCCGCGCGATTGGTGGCGCGGTGGAATCCGGGGAGGATCTCGTCGTGCACTTCCGAGCCGCGCCGCCGGGCCGCTTCGAAGCCCAGGCCCAGCGCCACGCCCTTCACCGCTGGAATCGACATGATCGCCTGCGCCAGGCGGCCGTCCAGCTTGCGGTCCCAGGAGGCGTGCGACCCGAGCCCCACGGGAAGGCCGAAGGCCACGACCTCCACCACCCCACCCAATGTATCACCGGCCGCCTTGGCGGCGTCGATGTGCGCGATCATCTCCCGCTCGGCCTCCGGGTCGAGGCACCGTACCGGGCTCGCGTCGGCCGCCGCGTTGAGGGACGGGGGCAGCGACGCGCGCGGCGTCGCCGTGACCCCTCCGAGCTCCACCACGTGGCTCGCGACCTCGACGCCGAACTCCCCCAGCAGCCGCTTGCACACGGCGCCGCACGCCGTGCGCGCCGCCGTCTCCCGCGCGCTGGCGCGCTCGAGAATATCCCGAGCGTCCTCACGGTCGTACTTCAGGGCGCCGGTCAGGTCGGCGTGTCCGGGGCGCGGGCGGGTCACCTGCCGACGTCTGGGCGCATCGCCCGGTCCGGCCTCCGGGGCCATGACATCCTGCCAGTGCTCCCAATCGCGGTTCCAGATCAGCATGGCGATGGGAGCGCCGATCGTTTCGCCGGCGCGCACGCCCGACAGCCATTCGATCTGGTCGGCCTCGATCTTCATCCGGGCGCCGCGCCCGTAGCCGGCCATCCGCCGCTTGAGCTCGGCGTTCACCGAGTCCGCATTCAGCGGCAGGCCGGCCGGAATCCCTTCCAGCACGGCCACCAGGCCGCGGCCGTGGCTTTCCCCCGCCGTCGTGAAGCGGAACGTCACGCCCTCCTCCGTCCGGGAATACCCCGGACAATAACACGCGAGCCCGACCGGGGGGTCGGGCTCACGGGGCTGCTCTGCGCGGACGGGGCATGCCCACACCGCCGCCAAGGTGCCGGAGCGAGGTTCGAAGTCGCGCTAGGGTCTCTTTACCCGCAACTCCACGCCGCGGCGGTTCAAGCCACGGCCCTCGACCGTGGCGTTGGGCGCGATCGGGTACCCTTCGCCGTAGCCGACCGCCGTCATCCGGTAGGCCGGCACTCCCCGCTGGATGAGGTAGTCCCGGACCGCTTGCGCCCGCCGCGCCGACAGCAGGTAGTTGTAGGCAAACGTGCCGACGCTGTCGGTATGGCCGGCGATCTCGAAGTAGACCTCGGGATGCGCCAGCATCGACTCCGCCACGCGGTCCAGGATCCGAGTAGCCGTGGGCGTGATCTCGCTCATGTCGAAATCGAAGTGGACCCCTTCCAGCAGCAGCGTGTCGCGCAGCACCAGACAGCCGAACTGATCCGTCTGGGCTCCCTCCGGCGCGACACCGTGCTCGCACCTGCGCACGACGGGCTGCGGCGGCGGCGCCTGGATGAGCACCGTGTCCACTCGTCCCGCCCCTGTACCGGACGGCGTCACGAGGTCGTCCACGATGTGCGGCGTGATCAGGATGATGAGATCGCGCCGCTGCTCGGAGTGCGACGTGAACCCGAAGAGCTTGCCCACGATCGGCAGGTCGACCAGCACCGGGATCCCCGACTTGGTGACCGTGAGATCGGTCTCGGTGAGTCCGCCCATCACGATCGTCTGGCCGTCCTCCACGAGCACCTGGGCATCGGCCTGCTGGGTCTGCAGCGTGAATCCGATGTCCACGGACGCTGGCTTCACCGCGGACCGCTCGGCGTGAAGCTGCATCAGGATCTGCCGGTTCGCCGTCACGTGCGGCGTCACCCGGAGGTTGATGCCGGTCTGCTCGAAGCGCACCGTGGCGCGGGGCACCTGTGAGCCGGGTGCACCGGTCTGCTGCGACGACACGTCGATGATCCGGATCGGGATGCGGTCGCCCACGAGCACTTCCGCCGGCCGGTTGTCGAGCGTCGTCACCGAAGGCTCGGCCTGCACGTCGGCCAGCTCGACCCGCTGCAGCGCTTGCACGAAGGTCGTGAGCGTGAAGTTCCCGACCGCGGTCGAGAAGATCAGGCGCAGGGCCGGGTTGATGATCTGCTGATCGGCGTTGCCGATCGCCGAGAGCGAATTGCCGCCCAGATCGACGATGGTCTGGTCCGGGGTGAACGGCTTCCCTGCCGTGTCGAGCCGCGAGACGAGCTTGTTGAAGAACTGCGTGGGGGAGCCGAGGTCGTATTGCAGGCCCAGATCCTCCACGTCTGTGCGGTCCACGAGAATGATCTTGGCCTGGATCGAGACTTGGGGCGTGCGGATGTCCAGTCCCCGCACGAAGCTTTCGACGTCGTTGATCCGGGTCTGCACATCGGTGATGACCAGCGCGTTGTTGACCGTGTCGGCGACGACCGCGCCGCGCGGCTTGGACACGATCGAGGCGACCGCGGGCACGAGCGCGCTGGCCTGGGCGTAGTTCACCCGCACCAGCCGCGTCTCGACCGGCACGGTGGAATCAGAGCGGGCCAGGTCCTTCTTGTCCACCACCACCAGGATGCCGCCCGGCTGCGTCAGGACGTCGAGGCCCTGCGACTCCAGCACGGCGTTGAAGGCCAGGTCCCACGGCTGGTTCTTCACTTCGGCCGTCACCTGACCCGTGATGCCCTTGCTGACCACGATGGTACGGCCGCTGAACGCGGCGAACCCGGCCACGACGTCCTGGATGTCGGCCCCGTCCCACTGCACCGTGATGCGCGGCGCCTGGGATTGCATGGCATCGGCCCGGTGCAGGGCGAGATAGTCGTCGACACTGTGCACCGCTCCGACGCTGGGTGTGACCACCCGCGCCGCCGCCGGATCACCGGTGACGGGCGGGGGAGCGGGTTCCGGCGCCGCGGGGGGCGCCGACGCAGCCGCGACGCGTGGCGTGTTGCTGCTCGACCAGGCCCCGAACGCCGTACGCTCGGTGCCGATCTCCACGCGAACCTGGCCGTCGCTCCGCTGGATCTGGTAGTCGGCGAGGGCGTCGAGCTCGATCACCACTCGCACCACACCGGGGCGGAACTGCGCGTAGCGGATGTTGCGGACGCCGCCGCGATTCTGCCCGTCGTAGAGAGCGGCGGGCGCCGTCAGCCGGGCGCCGAGCAGGTCGATGACCAGCCGGGCCGGCGCGTCGAGCGTGAAGTCCTGCACTTCCACCGCGCCCAGCAGGCCGATGACTACGTCTACCCGTCCGCTCGCCGGCGCCACGGAGACCGCGCGGACTTCGCCGTCCCGTTTCGGATCGGCCGACAGACGCGGGGCCGCCGCAACGGCGAGGCACGCGATCGCTAGGATGCTGCGCTTCATGGACTCTCCTCCTGCTTGGCGAGGGACAGCGTCTGCTGCCGCTCAAAGCCGAATTCCTGGACGGTGAACACGACTTCGCGCGGGCGGATCTGGGTGACTCGCAACCGGCCGATTACGTCGCCCACCCGTGCCCGGTAGCGTTTCGACGTCGTGATGTCCCGCAGCACGACGACACTGCGCGCCGCGTACCGTTCGTCGTAGATCACCGCCACGAGCTTGAGATCCGTGATCAGGGGACGGACGTCGCCGGACTTGAGGAGCGACATGAACGGATCTCGGCCCGCTCCCTGGTAGGAGAACACCTCGCGCGTCAGCGACAGCGGCGCCGTATCGGCCTGCGCCTGCGAGTCGCGGGCGGCGTCGGTTCGCGGCGTCTGCCCCGCGGCCGGGACCGCGAGGCACCAGCCCACCAGCACCAGGCTACGGGCGCGCATCGATCGCTCCTCCAGCGGTGGCCCTGGAGGCCGGTGTGCGCTTCACGTAGGTGCGCAGATCGAAGCTCGCCTCCAGCAGGGCGCCCAAGGTGTCGCCCACCATCTTCTGCGTCTGCTGGCTCGCCGCTTTCAACACGAGTCCCTGCGGAACCATGATCCGCGGCAGGCTTGACACATCGGCCAGGAACTCTCCGATCTGGTCGTAGTGCCCGTACACCTGGAGCTTGTAGCGGTAGATGTCGAAGGCCGGGGCGCCGGTTTTCCTCTTTCCGGTGTCGCCGGGCTCCCGGTAGGTGAGCGCCAAGGGCGGCCCCGGCTCCGGGCTGAGCGGCTGGAAGCTGCCCAGCTGGATGCCGCGGACCTTCGCCCGGTTGGAGATGTCCTCGAGCAGGCTCGGGACTTCGTTCTGCTCGGGCACGAGCCGGCGCATCAGGCCCAGCGCGGCACGGTAGCGCTCGACCGAGCGGCGCATGCTCTCCACGCTCCCGCCCGCCAGGTCGGCCTTCGCCTTGCGAACGACCGCGTTGAGGCTGTCGATCTCCCGCCCGGTGGCG
>DATDED010000450.1:0-4217 GCA_036523455.1 Gemmatimonadales bacterium | reverse complement strand
GGCACGCGGTGTTTCGAAACGCGAAGCGGCTGTTACAGCAGCCGGCCCGGCGCTGACACCGCGGGCCCGCCGTCAGTGCGGCACGGGCTCGAGTCGCGCCAGGTCGCGCAGGTTGCGCGTGAACCGGTTGACCAGCAGCGCGAACATTGCGAGCGCCAGGACGATGCACAGGCCGTCCGCGAGCAGACGGATTGGCACGCCCGCGAGCCAGGGGATACGGTGGTGCAACGCGAGTCCCGTATTCACCGCGATCAAGATGAGACGCACCTCGGTGGGACCGAGCCGCCCGTACGCCAGGCGGAACGCGCCGAACACCGTGGACTCGAGATAGACGTTGATCGACAGCCAGAGATAGACGACGACCAGCCCCAGGGCGACGCCCAGGCTGACGTAGGGCGAGAGCCCCAACCCGATACCGATCGCGGCGGTCGCATAGGCGTCCACGGCATGGTCCAGGTAGTAGCCGTAACGCGGCCGCTCGGTGTGTCGCACCCGCGCCAGGGTCCCGTCGAGGCTGTCGCCCAGCCAGTTCACGACCAGGGCGGCGCTCGCGCCCCAGAGCCATCCCGGATGGAGCCCCGATAGGGCGTACCCCGCGGCTGTGGCGGTCGCGGCCAGCACGCCGAGCACCGTGAGCTGGTCGGAGGTGACCCAGCCCGGCAACCGCGCGGCGATCCAGCGTAGCAGTCGCCGCTCGGGACCGGCGAGAAGGAATGTCAGCTCACGTCGAGGGTCGGCCATGTGCGTCTCCGGTGGCGTGTCCGGAGGAACATTGCCATGGCCCTCTCAAGCGGGTTTCAAGCGCGGCGTCAGGGCTCCGTCCACCGGCATTCGGACAGCCTGCCCAGGGCTTCGGCCAACCCCGTGAGGCGGAACGTGGCTCTGCGGTCGGTGCCGTAGGCGCGATACCGGATGGTCAGCCGGGTCGCAGCGATCAGCCTGGCGAAGATCCGGGGTGAGAAATAGGGACTCTGCTCCGAGCCGAGGAATGAGACGTAGCGGGGGTAGCTCCGTCCCGATTCGACCGCGATGCCGCTGCTGGCCGGCAGCGTGGTGAAGTAGGCCTTGGTGACCTGCGAGTCCGAGTCGAACCGGAGCTCGGCATAAGCGAGATTGTCACCGAACGGCTGCATCGGTTGGTCCGCGGAGAGCAGCAGGGTTCGACCTCCGGCGCTGGGCAACCGATGCCCGCACACGATGACGAGCGTGGCGCCGCGGAAGGAATCCGCCGCCTTCGCGGGCTCGCTGGGCCAGGCGTCCTCCCGCAGGATGAGGCGGGTGTCGGTCGCCGCGGTGAGCTCGTCGGTGGTCTGCACCAGACGCCACGCGGACTGGGCGGCGGCGCTGGACGTGGTGAGCAGCAGAGCGGGCAGCAGGTACCTGGTCATGGGTGCCGGAGAGTGAGAGGGATGCGTTCAGCCGCACATCACGCGCGTGCGGAGCCAGCTCGCCCGGAACGCCCCACGCAGGATCGAATCGGCGCCGGCGAACGTGAGCTCGACGGTTCCGCCGAGCATGGTATCGGGTGACGCCGGCGCGAACGTCACCCGCGCCGTGCGCGCCGGCTCGCACGCCGCGTCGGTGGTGCAGCGCGTCGCGGCGCCGACCTGTCGGTCCGCCGGCCAGGCGACCGTCTGGCCGGCCAACGCCGTCGCGGATCGCCATACCGAGATGCTGACGTGAGGCCCGGTGACGGAGGTCGAATCGGCGGGCCGGGTCGTCAGCAGGATCGTCACCGCGGGGCCGTCCCAGGGAGCGCAATCGGCCATCGCGTAGGCGTACGGATATCCCGCGGGCGGATCGGCGGGAGTGGGGGCGCCGCAGGCACTCAGCGGCACCAGCAGGAAGACGAGGCCGGCGCGGCGTCCGCTCAGGTGGCGCTCCGTCCCTTGCGGATCCAGGCGTACGCCTCCGAACCACCCCAGCAGCTTCTGCGCGCCGTGTGAGAAGTATGTCAGGCCGGCGGCGATGCGGAGCGCGGTCTGGGCGATAGTGCGGAATCGGACGTCGAATCCCTCGGTCACGGACTCCTCCCGGAGGTATCTTGTGGTCACGGCCCGGGTATAATCGTCCGCCCGGCTCCCCCCACGCAAGGCGGGGGCGCGCCGTCCGACCCCTTTCTCAATGAGGTATCGCACGCATGAACCGGATTTCCATCGTGTCCGCGGCCCTGCTGCTCGTCGGCGGCGGCCTGGCGGCACAGCAGAGCGATCCCGACCGCTCGGTGGCGGGCGGGGGTGTCTTTCCGGCGGGCTGGAACGTCCGGACCGAGCGCAATGCGCCCGCGGCCCAGGTGAAGTTCGTGGCCATGGGGGGCGGCTTTCACGCCACGATGGGGCCCGCGGCCATCATGTGGCGTGACGCCGACGTGGCCTCGGGCAACTACCACACCGTCGCGACGTTCTCGCAGACCAAGGCCCCTGCGCATCCCGAGGCGTACGGGCTGATCATCGGCGGCCAGCACCTGGCCGATTCGGCGCAGTCGTACACCTACTTCCTGGTGCGCGGGCAGGGCGAGTTCAGCATCCGGCGCCGCGCCGGCTACGCCAACCGGCCCACCGCGGTCGTCGAATGGACGGCGAACGCCGCGGTCCACAAGGCGGACAGCGCCGGGGCGGCGACGAACGAGCTCGCGGTCCAGATCAAGGACGGCAAGGCGAGCTTCACGGTCAACGGGACCGAGGTGTACTCGACCGCCGCGAGCAACGTGGACGCGTCGGGCATCGTCGGCTATCGCGTGAACCACAACCTCGACGTGCACCTTTCGGCGATCGGGATCCACAAGCTCCCGTAGGCAGCCACCGGCCGCGCGCGGGAACCGTCTCGCGCGCGGCCCGGTTCTTTTTCCGATTCGTGAATGAGCAGTTCCAATCCGAACGTGCCTTGAGCGGAGGCCCGTCCTATGATGGCGGCCACCCGGTGGTCAGCGTCACGATGCCGTGAGCGAGCCGTGGCCGCCACCACGGTTCCCCGTGGTTTCCGCCGGGCACCTCCGTGTAGCTGACGTCGTATCCTCTGGCGACGAGGGCGTCGCGGAAACGCCGGTTGGCGTCCCGGAAATTGGGGCCCGTTCCGCCCAGCGTGGCGTGGTCTTCCAGCTCCCCCACATCCAGGCAGAAACGCACGTCCTTGTGTGGCGCCGCGGCGACCTGTTGCGTCAGCCATTCCCAGGGAGCCGTGTTCGATGCTTCCGCGCCGCGCCAGAACGCGCCGCTCTGCGACCACACGTTGCCGAAGAGATCGGGCCGCTGGAACGCCACGAAGGCGGCCGCGAGCCCGCCGGCACTCGAGCCGGTCACGATCACGCGATGTGGATCGCGCGTGACGTGCCACCCCTGGCGCACCCAGGGCAGCAGCTGTCGCGCCAGGAAGTCGACCATCCGGGCGGAATTGGCGAGGTCCGCGATGCGCACGGCGCTGCTCGAATCGTCCACCAGGACGGCCACGAACGCGGGCGCGCGCCCGGTGGCGAGCAGGGTATCGAGGACCAAGGGGAGCGGCATCGTGTCGCGGTATTCGTCACCGTCGAACGCCAGGATCAGTGGATAGGGCGCGGCGCGGGTCGTGTCGTACCCGGGCGGGGTGTACACCCAGACGCGGCGCGGCCGCCGGTACGACGAGTCGTACAGCACGTGCGCCTCGAGCCGGCCGGCGACGACCGGTACCTGCGCCACGGCCGGCGCGGGCAACAGCAGCGAAAGTATCAATCCAAAGGCGGCGCCCACGGTCAGCCCTCCGGTTTCACGTTCCGGCTCCGGGCGCGCACCTCCTCCGACGTGAGGCCATAGATCGGAGGACCGTGGAGGCCCAGCATGGCGAGGTAGACATAGATCTGCCCGCGATGGTGGATCTCGTGCTCCACCATGGCGCGGAGCCATTTCCAGACGGGGATCTCGGCGCCGCCCGGGGTCACGCAGCGGCGCTGCAGATCGGCGGGGGAGAGCGCGGCGAAGATCGCCACCGCTTCCTCGTGCATCCGGTCGAGATACGCGAACACCGCCGCGTGCCCGTCGGCCAGCTCGCGCCCGTGCCCCGGGTAGCGCGCGGGCTGGAGCCGCGCGTTTTCGGCGAACATATACCGCTCGATGGCGGCGAGATGGCGGAGCAGGTCGCCGAAGGAGAACGCGCCCTCGGAGGGGCGCCACTCGAGCCGATCCTCCGGGATGACGCGCGCGACGGCCAGCGTGCGGCCGCGAATCCTGGACAGGTAGTCGAGA
>DATDED010000449.1:0-9604 GCA_036523455.1 Gemmatimonadales bacterium | reverse complement strand
GGCGTCGGCGCCCAGCAGCGCCGCCTGGGCCGCCGCGAGCGCGGCGTCCGCCGAGCGCACCGCCGTCTGCGTGGCGTCGAGCTGCTGCCGGCTCACGATGCCCTGCGCGGCGAGCGGCGTCAGCCGGTCGAGATCCGCGTGTGCCTTCTCGGCTGCGGCTTCGGCCTGCCGGACCGCGGCGTCGGCCTGCCCCACGCGCTGGCGCGAGCTGACGGTCGCCAGAGCGACCGCCAGGTCGGCGTCGGCCTGCTGCAGCCGGACCTGATAGTCCCGGGGGTCGATCACGACCAGCGTGTCCCCCGCACGGACGGGCTGGTTCTCTTCGACCCGCACCGCGGTGACAAAGCCGCCGACCTTCGGCAGCACCGGAAGGATGTGGCCATCCACCTGGGCGTTGTCGGTCGCCTCGTGGGACCGCGCCCAGATCAGCTTGCGCACCCCGCCCGCGATGAGCACCAGCAGCACCAGGCCCAGAATGGCGAACACGATTCGGCGCCGTCCACCGGGAGCGGCCGGCCGTTCCTCGGCCGGCGTGCTCTTAGCGGGGGCGCCGCGGGAGGGCCGCTGCTGCTCTACGTCAGGTTCCATCGTCGTAGCCATGTTCGTCCTCTGGTCTCGGTATCTCTGTTTGCCGTCAATGGAGCAGCCGGGCGACGCCTACGGCGCGTGCCAGCGCCACGCGGGCCGCCGCGGCCGCAAACCGTGCATCGATGTCCGTATCCCGGGCCCGCACCAGCGAAGATTGCGCCTGGATCACTTCGATGTTCCCCACCACCCCTGCTTTGAAGCGCTCGCGGGCCTGGTCCAGTTCCGCCTGGGCGAGCGCCAGGCGCTCGCGCGCGATCGTCTGCTGCTCGCCGGCCGACGCCAGGTCGAGCTGAGCCGCATCCACCTCCGCCGCGATCTGCCGCCGCAGGTCCTCGGCGCGGATGTCCGACTCGCGCACCACCGCCTCCTGCTCCGCATGGCGACCCTCACGGCGGAACCCGTCCAGGATCGGCACCGTCACCTGCAGCGCAACCTCCCGGGTCGCGATGGCGTTCAGCGGCGCCAACCCGATGGCGCCGTAGTTGACCGCGAGATCGAGACGCGGCAGCCGCTCGGCGGAGATCGCCGATGCGGTGCGACGGGCCGCGAGTCCCCGCGACTGCTCCGATTGGAGATCGGGACGGCCCGCCAGCGCCAGCGCCACGAGCGAGTCACGACCGGCGGGCAGGTCCGCCACCGGTAGCGCCGCCGCCAGCGTATCGCTCAGCTCGATCGGCGTGTCGGGCGGGAGGCCGAGGCTGCGAGCGAGGTCGATCCGGGCCCGCTCGACCTCGTTACGAGCGACCACCAGGGCGCCCTGGGCGGCCACGAGCTGGGTCTGCGCGCGCGTCACGTCGATCGTCGTTCCCACCTCCGCGTCCTTCTGGGCCTGCGCCAATCGCACCAGATCGGCTGCCACCGTGGAATCCGCCGCCCGCGCCGCCACCACCGCCTGCGCCCGGGTGGCCCTGAGGTAGTTCGCCGCGGCTACCTGGGCGGCGGCTTCGACCGCCTGGCTGCTGTCGGACTGGGCGCTGGCCAGCAACGAGCGGCTGGCCCCCACCCGCACGCTGCCGGCGCGGTCGAACAGCGCCTGGCGCAGATGGAGGCGGCCGTCGTACAGGTCGAACGGCCCGAGGATTCTCGGCAGGGCAAACCCTGGGAACTTGAAGCCGAACGTCTGGGGGTTGACCGTCTGGCTGACCCAGGTCCCGGTCGCCGAGAGATCGGGGAGCAGCGGAGCGCGCACCTGGCGCACCCGCGCCCGCGCCTCCTCGGCACGGGCGCCGGCCAGGTTGACCATCGGTGCGCCGACCGCGGCGCGGCCCACGGCGTCCGCGAAGGACAGCCGCAGCCCCATGCCGGGGGTCTGCGCGGACGCACTCGCGCCGGCGATGAACGCGGCGAGCGCGAGGGAGAGAGATCTACTCATTGGCGATGCCATGGAGATAGAGATCGATGTGAGTGTCGAGATACTTGCGGACGTTGAACCCTTCCGGGATGCAGTTGGCGAAGGCCCGCTGCGCGATCGCGGCGTGCATCAGCGGAGATACGGCGAGCTTGGCGGCGACGGCCACATCGACGCGCCGGAACTCCCCGCTCCGCATTCCCGCTTCCAGCACGTCGCTCACGAGGCGATGGGAGCGGGTGACCACTTCGTCGTAGTAAAAGCGCGCGAGCGAGGGGAAGTTGGCCGCCTCCGCCATCATCAGTTTGGGGATCCCGGAAAGCTTCGTTTCGTAGATGACCCGCCAGTAGGTGCGCACCAGCTGCTGCAGCAGCTCGCGCGCGCTGCCCCGGAACGCCCGGACGGCCGCCTCCGCCTCGGCGATGGCGGGCACGATGTTCTCCCGCACCACCGCTTTAAACAGCGCGTCCTTGTTCTTGAAGTACAGGTACACGGTCCCCTTGGTGACCCCGGCGCGGCGGGCCACGTCCTCGACCCGGGTGGCGGCGAAGCCGCGCTCCACGAACTCCTCCAGCGCGGCGGCCACGATTTCCTCAGGGCGGGCGTCCTTGCGCCGCTGCCAGCGCGGTTTGGCGCGGCGGCGGCCGGGAAGACGACGGGTCGCGGGGTGTGCCATGGTGAGACGCCTCACGGTTTACTTACTGAATGGTCAGTAAGTAAACCGGGGCCCGGCGGATTTGCAAGGGATCTTCACGCGTGGACTGTGAGCAATCGGTCAACAAAACGAGGCCAGTGGCCTACTTCGTGGGCGCCAGCTCCCCGCCGTCCATCACGCTGTCGGACACACTGCGGTTCTCGATCAGCTGTCCGTCCCCGATGACCGAGCGTTTCACCTGCGCGTGGCGCAGCTGCACGTCGCGGCCCAGAATGCTGTGCTCGACCGTGCTCCGCTCGATCACGCTGCCGCCCTCGACGGTGACGTTGGGCCCGATGGTGCAGTCGCGCAGCGTCACCCCCGGCTCGATCCGCACCGGCTCCCGGATCACGACACCCGGAACCGCGGGCGGGACGAGCCCTCGCCCGGTCCGCAGCAGGTACTCGTTGGTCTCGAGCAGGGTGTCCACCTTGCCGCAGTCGTACCAGCCGCCGACGCTCGCGGTGAGCAGCCGTTTTCCATGGTCCACCATGTACTGGAACGCGTCGGTGAGGTAGAACTCGCCCCCTTTCCCCGCCACCTGTCCCAGCACGTGGGCGATGCCGTCGAACAGCGTGCGCCAATCCCGGATGTAATACAGCCCGATGTTCGCGAGGCGCGACACGGGCGTATCGGGCTTCTCGACGATGCGCCGCATGTAGCCGTCGGCATCGGTCACGATGACGCCGAAGCGCTGGTAGTCCTCCACCTCCTTGGCCCAGAGGATCCCGTCGGCGTCGGCCGTGCGGATGAGCGACAGATCGGCGTCGAACAGCGTATCGACGAAGATGATCAGCACCGGCCCGTCCACCCATGGCCGCGCCAGGTTGATCGCGCCGGCCGTGCCGTCGAGCGTCTTCTGCTCCACGAACCGCGCCGGGATCCGGTAGTGGCGCCGGATGTAGCGCTCGACGTCCTCCTTCAGGTGCCCGGTGATCACGAGCAGCTCTTCGACGTCGAACCCGGCGACGGTGTCTATCACGTAGTCCATCACCGGCCGGCCGGCCACGTGCACCAGCGGCTTGGGCACGCGCCTGGTGAGGGGCAGCAGGCGCGTGCCTTTGCCGGCGAGCGGGACGATCACCTTCACGGCACCCTCCCGTAGCGGTCCTTCAGACGGATCACGTCGTCGATCTCCGGCGTGGAGGCCTCGAGCAGGTCGCTCGTCACGACCGCCTCGAATTGATGGACCACCTTCGGGTGAATGTGAAACGCTTCGCCCTTTCCCAGACGGCGCTCGATTAGCGTGTCGTCCTGCTGCAGCCGCAGGATGATTTCGCCGGCCAGCACATAGATGGATTCGTCCTTGCGCTCGTGATACTGCAGGCTCAGCACATGGCCCGCCTCGACGTGCAGGATCTTCCCCACGTAGCGGTCGGTGCGCGCCCAGATCACCTCGTGGCCCCAGGGCTTCTCCACCCGGTACGGCAGCTCGGTCACAGCAGCTCCTCCGGGACGAGCGTCAGAGAAAGCGACGACGGGGTGGTCACGCAGGCCGTCACGCATACGCCGCACCCCACGCACCCCTCCGGCTTCAGCACGGGGCGCCCGCCGCGGTCCATCGCCAGCGCCCGCTCGCCGACTGGGCACGACCGGGCGCAGACGCCGCAGCTGGCGCCGTGAAAGGTGATGCACCGGCCGACGTCCAGACTGAGCACGCCGAGATGGACCCCGTCCCAGCCGTCGGGCGGCACCACCAGCGCGCTCGTGGGACAGGCCCGGGCACAGGGGATGTCCACGCACACCACGCAGGCCTGGATCGACGGCTCGAGGATCGGCGTGCCGGCCGCCAGCCCCGCACTCGCCGGCGCCCTCCGGATGGCGTGCGCCGGGCAGACGTCCACGCACGCCCCGCACCGCGTGCACGACGCCAGAAACGCCATCTCCGGGACGGCGGCGCCCGGCGGCCGGAACCAGCGCCGCTGCACGACCCGATCCGCGGCCCGCCGCGCTACCTCACGGGCCAAGCGCCCGAAGGCGTCCCGGAAGAAGGTGCGGCGGTCCCCTGCGTCCTGTGCCATCTAGAAGCTCGGCGCCAGGGACACCTGCCACCGGAATCGGACCCGACCATCGTTCGGCCTTGCCCGATCGGCGGCAAAGTCCCAGCGGTTAACGACAAACGGCAGCTCGAGACGCGTCGTCCAGGTCAGATCCCCAATTGCCTGGGTGGCGACCAGACCAACCCCGGCATCGTACAGATTTGTCCACTTACGATCCCCGTTTGCAGGCACGGCGAGCGTGTCCACGGTCCCCGCGTCGGCAAACCCCATGATGGCCAGTTCGCGCACCAGGCCGGCCCGCCGGCTCAACAGCGGCTTGGCCAGCTCGAGGTTCATGCTGGAGGCCGACCGTCCCGCTACCGCCGGGGAGAACGCACGCAGGTTGGCGTCGCCCGGCGCGTGATAATGGAAGTCGGGGCGCACGAACAGCGCCCCGCGACTGCGCAGCAATGGATTGGTGAAGGTCGTGTACGGATCGGCGCCACCGACACCGATACGCCGCTGCCGAGGCGGGCGGCTGTTGGCGTGGTAGGCGCCCAAGAACCAGCGAGCCGCCAGGGTGACGCCGCCAGCCAACGGTCGCCGCAGCACGAGCCACGCCGTCGGACGCCAGAATCCTTCCACGTCATACCGATGCGTCGACTCGATGCCGGGGCCCGGATCGCGATACACGATCCCGACGCGACTGCCGATACGGGCTGCGAATGTAGTCCTGCCCGCGGACCAGGTCGCGGCGAACCATGGTTCGGCTTCCACGCTGCCCGCGTCGTCCCATAGTGCCGGATCGAGCCAGCGCACGTTGGTCGTGGCCATCCACAGAGCGTCGAATCCCACGTGCTGATCGGCGCGATCCACCCAGCGCCGCCGCAGCGACCGATCCCACGCAAGCAAGGCGCCGGCGCGTCCCTCCACGGCCCACGCCGCGAACGTCGTAGTCGTGCGGGGGATGAGATGAGCGACCGGATTCTGCCAACGGACGTAGATGCCGCCGGGAATTGCGGAGTCCCTCTCGATGGCGCGCGAGAACACAATCAGGCCACGCTCGAAGCGGCCGAGGTAGTTCGACCGGCTGCGCAGGCCCAGGGTCACGCCGCCGACGTCGTTGTACCAGGCCACCGGCATCAATCCCTGCGCCATCCGGTCGCGACGCACGACATCCCGGGTGGGATTGTCGAGGCGAAGCGCCGTCAGGCGCCGAGTTCTGAACAACCCGTGCGGCTCGGCGTTGTTCAACATGTTCCAATCGTGCGCCCGGACGCGCGGGTCCAGTATCAGTCGGCCCGGGGCCGAGTCGGTGACGAAGGTGACACGCTCGATCTCGGGTTGGCCGGTGGCACGCGCATAGATGTGCGTGCGGTCGCCGATCTCGACCGGCATCCACCCGTCGCCCTTGCGGCGAATCGTCACGGTGATCTCCCAACGGCCTCCGCCCAACCGGCGCCGCTCCACCTGTTGCAGCTCATAATCGATGAGCGGCGTCCCGTGCAGCCATTGCCCGAACAGCCACCCGAGGTCCTGCCCCGAGACCTCCTCGCACACCGCCCGGAACTTGTCCTCGTCCACGTGCTTCAGCTGCCAGCGGGCGTACCAGGTGCGCAGGATGCGGCGCATGACGTCGTCGCCCACCACGTAGCGCAGCTGCTCGTAGAATAGCTGCGCCTTGTTGTAGATCATCTCGTTGTAGACGAAGAAGTCGCGGTAGCGCTCGCTCACCATCGAGACCGGCTCGCTCCAGCGGTCCAAGTCGTCGAACAGGATACCCGCCTCGAGATCCGGATACTCGTCGCCCTGGCCGTGCGTCTCGCCGTACCAGGCCGTCTGGAAGCTGGTGAACCCCTCGTCCAGCCATCCCTCGCGCCATTCGTTGTTGGCGAGGATCCCCATCGTGTAGTTGTGGCCGACCTCGTGCAGGATGAGGCCCAGCGACGGGCCGCCGTTCATCACCATCATGGGGAATTCGGTGCCGCCGCCCTCGATGCGGTGCACGTTGGTCATCTGGGGCCAGGCGAAGCGGCCGTAGAGCGAGTCGAGCCAGCCGAGCGCCGTCTCGGTGCGGCGCACCGCGATGCCGTGCCCCCAGCTCGCCGTGTCCCCCGGCTGATACAGCACGCGCACCACGACGCCGCCGTAGCGGCCCTGCTCGTAGACGTACTGCGGGTTGAGCGAGAACGCGAAGTGATGCACCTGCTCGGCGCGGAAGCGCACCGTCTTGCGGCCCGGCGCCGCCGCCGGACAGTCGTTCGGCACGGCGCCGTAGTAGTCGCGCTGGTAATCCACGGGCTCGGCCGGGAGCGCCCGGGCGTGCTCCCAGCCGGGATCGCCGCACACCGGCACGCCGGTCGCCCCGATCACCTGGTCTTCAGGGAGATCGAGCGTCACGTCGAACGTGCCGAACTCGCCGTAGAACTCCCCCGCCGGATAGAGCGGGTGCGCCTCCCAGCCGTGGGCGTCGTACACCACGACCTTGGGATACCACTGCGCGAAATCGAAGCGTCGCCCGCGGCGGCCCTGGCGGCGCGACAGGGTCGAGGGCCGCGCCTGCCAGTCGATCTCCGCCACCAGCGAATCGCCCGGTACCAGGGGCCGCGGCAGGCGCCAGTGCGCCACGGTCGAATCGGGCGCGAACGGGTAGTCCGGCCGAGCGTCCGCGCCCATGATGCTCGCCGCGGTGATACGCTCGAACGCGTAGTCGGGGTCCGCGAGATGCTGGAAGCGCACCCGCCCTTCGGCCGAATCCACCGCGCTCCAGCGCGAGCCGGGCCGGAAGGCGTTGAGGTACTGGTGCACGTAGAAGTCGGACAGGGTGTCGGGCGAGCGGTTCACGTAGACGATGCGGGCGTGTCCCGTCAGCACTCCGGAGGGCTCGTCCAGCGCCGCCGTGATGTGGTAGGCGACCTGCTGCTGCCAATAGGGTGGCGCGAGGGAGTCCCTATCGGGCGCGCCGGAGGCGACCGCCAGGGAGTCCTTTAGGGCGAAGAGGGCCAGGAAGAGCAGCATCGAGCGGGGAAGCTACACACGGCCGGGCGGGCCGGGGAGGCATAACGCGCGTTTTCGGCGCGTAGCGGGTGAATCGGACGACACATCGATGCGGGGCGCCGTGCAGGTTGTGGCCCCGGCGCCCGAGTGGGCCCGGGAAAACCCTGAGCCAGGAGTGACTGATGTCTCGCACACACCTTCTCATCGCCTGCGGCCTGGTGTTGGGCGCCGCAGCCTGCGTGGATCGGCCGGCGCCCGTCGCGACCGACGACGGTACGCCGGGCGTGGCGGGGCCCGTCGCCGCGCCCGGAACGGCGGGCCCCCGGCCCGAGCGGCTCGCCCGCCTGTTCGCGATGGCGCTGCGCAGCCCCAGTTTCCGCGGTTACCTCAAGAGCCAGCTCGACGCGTCGCCATTCCCGGAGCACAAGATTCAGCTGCAGCGCTTCCTCGCCGCGCCGGACCGCCGCGCGCTGCGCGACGTGGCCGAGCAGAACGGCACCACCGAGGACGACGTGCAGCAGGAGGCGCGGACGGCCATCCCGCTCGAGGTGTACCTGCCGGTCCCCGCGCAACGTGCCTCGTGGAACGGAGACGAGAACGTGCTGGTGGCCACGGCGATCCAGGACCGGGAGGCGCCGGTGGCGTTCTCGCCGGACGGCCGGCGGTCGATCCTCAGCCCCGACACACCGCCCGAAACGCCCGTCATCGCGGTGGTGCCGGTGGAGACCGATTTCGACACCCCGCCGAACCGCACGACCTGCCTGGACTGCGGAAGCGGGGGTGGCGGGAGCACCAGCTCCATTGGCTTGTTCATGACCAAGTCGCATTTTGACGATGACTATGAGGGTTGGTTGAAGGGCGACCCCGAATATGAGATCCACGTGCTCGGGCAGTCGGGGAGCACCGATTCGCTGACGGACTACCAGTGCGCCGGGGAGCACGCGGGGGGCCCCTACGCGTTTGATCAGAACGCCAACGACTGGACGGGGAGTGTGCTGCTGTTCAGCCAGCAGCAGCTCGACAGCTACAAGGCGGCGCACCCGGGGCAGTCACTGCGGGTCCTGGCGCTCGAGGATGACGACACAGCGTGCAAGATCATCACGAACAAGGACGACTTGAACCGGATCTTCAAATTCGTGGACAGCGTGTATTCCAAGAAAACCGGGGGCCGGGATACCACGATCACGTCTTTCAAGTTCTACAAGGCCGCCAGGATAATCCACAACATCTGGACCTTGATCGCATCATTCATCAAGACGAACGACGACCTGATCGGGACGGCGATCGAGGACAAGGTGGTCGGCACCTTCTACCCGGGATTCAACTGGATTGTGAAAGGCCAGAACAACATCACCCACGGCTGGCTCGGATTGGAGATGCGCTAGATGAACAACCCCCTGCGTGCCCTAGTGGTCCTAGCGGCGATTACTATCGGCAGTGGACAGGTGCAGTGCGTTCGGGCACAATGGGGAATCGGGCTCGAGCTGCAACGGACAGCGTACGGTGGAACCTCCCGTGACACGAGCAGCGGCGGGGTCGGTGGCTCGTTTCGCCCTGGGAGCACACCCGCCGTGACGTTTCGGCTGGACCGGCGGTTCGGCCGTACCGCCGTTGGACTGGGCGTCCGGTACTCCCGTTCGTCAATACTGCTCGACACTCGAGATCTCTTCGTCGGCATCCACAACGAGCTCGCCGCGATTGAGTTCGCCCCGGAGATCCGGGTGCGAATCGCACGCCCGCACTCCGGCGCGGCGCTGCATCTCTACGGTGGCCCGGTGGTCGGCGTTTGCGTGCTCAAGGATCAGGATACTCGTGTGGTCCCCGGGGCAATCGCCGGCGTTGCTGGCGAGTTCCCACTGTTCAATCGTCTGGCACTGCTGGTGCGCGTCGGAGGAGGACTAACGCGCTCGGTGTTCCAGGACGGGGAGCTGCCTCCCGAATTCGAGCGTCACACCACTCGTCGCAGCGAAATCGGATTCGGCCTGCGCTACGGCCGCT
>DATDED010000448.1:0-2437 GCA_036523455.1 Gemmatimonadales bacterium | reverse complement strand
TAGTGGCGGAGACCCAGCTCGTCGATGAGCTGCCGATACTTCGCGAGATCGCTCCGCTTCAGGTACTCCAGCAGGCGGCGGCGCTTCGAGACGAGCTGCAACAGCCCGCGCTGCCCATGGTAGTCCTTGGCGTGAGTCCGGAAGTGACCGGTGAGATGGTTGATCCGCTCGGTGAGCAGCGCCACCTGAACCCGGGTCGATCCGGTGTCCCGATCGTGCAGCCCGTATTTCGTGACCGGCGTCGTCTTCTCGTCCATGCGTCGACATTCCCTAATCGTTGTGAGCACACTAAGTTAGACCGCACATGCTCGAATGTAAAGGCCACGCCGCATGACTTCCCCTGCTCCCGCCCCAGCGCCCGACCTGCTCGGCAAGTCGCTCGGCCCGTATCGCCTGGAGCGCCTGCTCGGCCAGGGCGGCTTCGCCTGGGTCTTTCTCGGGCGCGGGCCCGACGGCGCGGCCGTCGCGCTCAAGGTCCTGAAGCCCCGCTACGCCGGTGACCCCCAGTTCGAAAGCCGCTTCCGCAACGAGAGTCAGACGGCCGCCAAGCTCCAGCATCCCAACATCATCCCCATCCGCGCGGTGGGTAAGGAGGGGCGAAACGTCTACTTCGTCATGGACTATTGCCCCGACACGCTGGCCGCCCGGCTCGGCCGCGAGGGCCCGCTGCCGGAGGCTGCCATCCTGCCCATCGCGCGCGACGTCACCCGCGCGCTCGGCTACGCGCACGCCCAGGGGATCATCCATCGCGACATCAAGCCCGACAACGTACTGCTGCGGGAAGACGGCACCGCGGTCCTCACCGACTTCGGCATCGCCCGCGCCGTATCGGGATACAACTCCTCGACCGGCCACAACATGACCATCGGGACGCCCCAGTACCTCTCGCCGGAACAGGCGCAGGGACGTCACCTCGACCACCGGCTGGACTTCTACTCCCTGGGCGTCACGCTGTACCGCGCCGCCACCGGGGAGCTGCCGTTCAACGCCGGCGATTGGTTCGAGCTGGCGCGCATGCACGTGGAAGATCCGCCGCCCAGCCTGCGTCGCAAACGACCGGAGATCTCGAAACGGTTCGAGCGCGTAGTGGTGAAGTGCCTCGCCAAACACCCCGATGACCGCTATCAGAACGCTGCCGAGCTCGAAGCCGATCTCGGCGACGGGCGCGACGGCGCGCGGCCGACCACCGACGTCGGCACCGCGCCGCTGACCAGCACCGAGTATCAAGCCCTGCGCGATGCGCACCCCCCCACCCGGTGGGGTCAACTCATCATCTTCATTCTGGTGGGAGCCGCGCTGATCGCCGCGATCGCGTTCTTGATCAGGTTGATGCGCTGAACAGCCGTCGCACCCGGCCCAGGAATCGCGACCAGAACCCGTCGCCGGGAGCGGGCGCCCCACTCCTCGGCTCACCCGCCAAGGCGGTTCCACTCTCCAGCACCAACTGCGCCGCACGGCGCAGGTCCGCTTCGTAGCCTGCTGGAAACGGCCGCTCGGCCAGCCGGATGTCGAACCCGGGCCCCTCGGCGACGCGGGCCAGCTGCACGATGCCGGGCGAGGCCCGCTCGATGACGTCCATCAGCGGGCGGAGCCCGTCCCGACCTGCCCGCGCACCCGACCGGTAGTACTGCTCGGCGACCGCCGGTACGAGCCGGTCGGCCGGCACCCGGCCGCCGACGTAGTCCTCGAGCAGCGTCCTAATGGCCGAAGAACTTGAAGATGCCATTGACCACCGCCAGGCTCATGAGCCCGAGGAGGAAGACGAAGCCGACCTGCGTCAGCCGCAGCCGCAGCTCGAGTGAGAGCGGACGGCGACGGACGCCCTCGGCCAGCAGGAACACGAGCTGACCTCCGTCCAGCACCGGAATCGGCAGCAGATTCAAGACGGCCAGGTTGATCGAGAAGAACCCGAGCAGATCGAGAAAGCGATCGATGCCGAGCCGGGCCACCTGCCCCGACACCGAAGCGATTTCAATCGGGCCGGCCAGCGACTGGCGCAACGACACGCGGCCAAGCACCAGCTGCCCCAGCCCGCCCAACACGGCCCGGATCGCGCCCCACGTGTAGCTCCCCCCCTCGAGCACGGCCGTGCCCAAGGAGACCCGCTCGTGGCTCACCGGCGCATTGTAGTCTGTCCCGATCTGGCCGTATTCCGCGGCCTGGACGCTGGAGTCGCGATGTACTTCGGGCACGACGGTCACCGGGATGAGCGCGCCGTCCCGCTGGATGACCAGCTCGAGCGACCGTCCCGGGCTGGCGCGGATCGTCCGCACGAGGGCGACCCACGATCGGACCGTATCCCCGCCGGCACGCACGACGAGATCCCCCGGCTTGAGACCCGCGCGATACGCCGGCAGCCCCGGAACGACGACGCCGATCCGGGGCGGCAGGTACGCGATCAGGGCTCCGGCGGCGCGATGCCGGGCTTCGGGCGAGC
>DATDED010000447.1:0-3643 GCA_036523455.1 Gemmatimonadales bacterium | reverse complement strand
AAACGCCGCCACCAGATCCGCGGCGATGTCGGCCGCGGGCCGACCCTCGATGTTTCGCCGCTCCAGCATGTACACCAGTTTCCCGTCCTTGAGCAGTCCCATCTGGGGGGAGGACGGCGCCACTCCGGTGAAGTAGCCGCGGGCGCGGGCGGTGGCATCGGCGTCCTGGCCGGCGAACACGGTGAGGAGCCGCGCCGGACGCTTCGGGTGCTGGAGCGCGATGGCCGCCGCCGGACGCGCATTGCGCGCCGCGCAGCCGCAGACCGAGTTGACGACGACCAGCGTAGTCGCCTTCTCCGTACCCAGCACGCGGTCCACCTCCTCGGGGGTCCGCAGCTCCTCGAAACCGATGCGGGTCAGCTCCTCACGCATCGGCTGCACCATCCTGGGGTCATACATGAACGTATTGAGACCAGCCATACCCATCCTCGAGTGAATCGGCAGAACAAACTATAACCGGCGTGGGGTCACGCGTCAGGCTCGGGAACCGCCAGGCCCTCGGCCCGGTCCCGGTACGGGGGACGGCTCCGCATGCGCGTCGGCCCGTTGCCTCCAGCCGTCACTACCTCCTTGCCGGACGGCGACGCCGGCAGCGATTCTCCCGATGGGCTCGCCTTGGAGAGCGCTTCGGCGATGGCAGGTGTGAGCTGCGGCAGCATCTCGATCAGCTTGTAGCGGAAGTAGCTGTCTCCCCCCTCCCGAATGGTGTCGTTGACCTTACGGAATCCTTCGGCCTGCGCCGCCGCGAT
The DNA here is from genome assembly GCA_036523455.1 of Gemmatimonadales bacterium. GTDB lineage: Bacteria > Gemmatimonadota > Gemmatimonadetes > Gemmatimonadales > GWC2-71-9 > DASTHG01. Next base: position 2,894 of record DATDED010000447.1, on the reverse strand, counting down.
CTTCGTGATCCGCAGCGCTTCGTCCAGCGCCAACCCGAACTGGGCACCTCGCAAGGCTTCCTTGGCGGCCTCGGCCTCGATCCGCACGCGCTCCGCATCCGCTTTTGCCTTGATCTCCTGTTGCCGCGCCGTCGCCTGGGCGATCAACGCCGAGTTCTGGGCCCGCGCCTGCTCGAGCTCGCGCTCCTTATCCGAAATCACGCGGTCCGCCTCCAGCAGCGCCTCCCTCGCGCGGCGGTCGTGCTGCACCGCGGCGATGGCGGACTCCGCCTTGGCTTCCGCCGCCGCTTCTCTGCGCCGGGCCTCCGCGACCTCGGAGTGCACCGCCTTGATGCTGAACGCCCGCAGGGCCAGGCCCAGGTCGGCCAGCCGCGACGCGCAGATCTCACGCGTCAAGGCCGCGAGCGGGTGCTCGGTGATCGCCCTGCCGCCTTCACCGGCGGTCGTCCCAACGGAGAACAGCGCATCGTGCCGCAGGCAGGTCAGGCTCTCGCGCGTGGCACTCGTGAGAAGGTCGGCCAAGGTGCGGGTCTGATCGGTCTCGGACATCGGACAGAAGCGGCTGGCCGCCGTGCGGATCATGGCGTCACTGTCGCCGACCCCCACGATGGCGGTCGCCCGCACGTGCACCTCGATCGGCCGCGGTCTCCCCGCGCCGTCGGTATCGGCTGTCTGCTCGGTGACGTCTAGCTCCAGACTGACCGGTTTGTTCGCGACCGTCGTGCCGGTCGCGAGCAGGGGCAGCTCCTTGGACTTCGCGGGCCCCCGATAGATGCGGCTGGATCCCTGCAGCCAGGTCACGAGGCGGATCTGCCCGGCCGGTACATCGCGGAAGAGGAAATAGGCGGCCAACGCTGCCAGCCCCAGCACGCCGAACAGTGCTCCGAACAGCCACGCTGCCGTCAGCATGCGCCCTCCAACTCAAACGGGACCCTGCTGTCAGCGGATAGAACAGGCGAAAAGCGCTGCAAATCCTGCGCCGGGCAGGCGGAGGGAGGACCGTCAGGAGTCCTGGCGGTTGCGATCCACGAAGCGGAGGAGGAACGCCAGGCCGAGCAGGCCCACGCCGATCAGGACGAGCCAGCGGCGCTCCAGCGCCATGCCCGCGAGTCCCGTGGTAAAGCCGGTTGCCGCCGCCCAGACCTTGAGCTCGAAGACGCCGAGGTGTGGCGTCACTTCTTCAGAAACGCCGCAATCGCCGCCCGGAAATCGGGAGTCGTGCGGCTCAGCGCGTTGACGTCGGCGGACAGCCGCACCCCCTCCTCGAACCCGGTGCCGTCGAGCCGATACAGCTGCTGTTTGGTGAGCGCCAGCGCGGTCGCGCTGAATCCAGCCAGGTCGCGGAGCAACCGGGCCGCCTGCTCCTCGAACGTTTCGTCCGTCCACACGCGCGAGACGAGTCCGGCTCGCTCCGCTTCCCTCGCGTCCAGCAGCCGGCCGGTCGCGGCGAGGTCGAAGGCGATCTTTTCGCCGACCGCGCGGCGCAGCATGTTCATGACGAGCGCCGGGACGAAGCCGCGTTGCACCTCGGGATATCCGAAGCGCGCGGACTCGGCCGCCAACACCAGGTCGCACGCCGTGGCCAGGCCGCACCCACCCGCCAGGGCCCGGCCGGTCACGACCGCGACCACGGGCTTGGGAATGGCGCGCATGCGCAGGAACAGGCCCCCGAAGCGGAGCGCCGCCTCGCGATTCTCCTCCATGGCCCGGTCGGCGGAGGCGAGCAGCTCCGCCAGGTCCATCCCGGCGCAGAAGTCCTTCCCCGCCCCGCGCAGCGCCACCACGCGCACCGTCGCGTCCAGATCGGCCCGCTCGAGCAGCGCGTAAAGGCCCTCGATCATCGGCGCGTCGATCGCGTTCTTCTTCTCCGCACGGTTCAGCGTGCCGGTCAGCACGCCGTCCGCGAACGCGGTCAGCACGCGCTCGCTCACGGCCGGACCTCGATCTCCATGCGAAGCAGCGCGGTGGAGAACACCTTGCCCTGGGCATCGGTCTTGAGCGAGATCGTCCCGCCGCCATCCAGCGCGCCGTGCAGCAGAAAATTGAGCGCGTGCAGGTTGGGCAGCTCGAAGCGCTCGACCGGTCCGCGGATCATCCCCTTGAAGTGGCGCGCCACACGAGCGGCGGTGACGTAGCGTTCCAGCAGTGGATAGTCGGCGGCGCGCAGCGCGATCAAGCCCACGTTGGCCGTGTCGCCCTTGTCCCCCGAACGGGCGTGCGCGATGTCCACCAGCCGGATGCGCCGGCCGCGCGGACGGCGCTTCACACCGCGACGAGTTCGACGCATGGCTGCACCTGTGTCTTGTCGATCAACGCCGGCCAGTAGGCCACGATCTCTTCCGGCTTGGGCCGGCCGCCTGCGAATCCCGTGACGCTGGGCGGGCCGTTGAGAATCAGCGGCGCGATCTCGCGCGTGAACCGCTCGACGGGCGCCCGATCCGGCGCCCGCACCCCGATGCGCAACTGCACTTCCGGGACGTCCGCCGTTTCGATGGCGCCCGCGCCCAGCGGCCCATGCGTCGCATCAACCCCCACGAATTCGGTGAGCACCGTCTCGAAGCTGAGCCCGAGGTCGTCGAGGCGCAACCGCAGGATGCGGTCCGCCGCCTTCGCCTTCTTCAATGCATCGGGCCAGGCGTACACCAGCGTGCCCACCGCTTTGTAGCCGTAGAAGTACGCGGCCGACACCTTGAGCGAGCCGGTCGCCGGGCGACCGCGGATCCCCGACATCCGCACCCGGTCCTTGCCCTTCTGCGTCAGGCGGATGCTGGTGAAATCGGCGATGCCGTCGGGCGTGATGTAGGTCCGTGGGTCGCCCATCTCGTAGACGAGCTGTTCGGAGACGCCCGCGACGGTAATGCGCCCGCCCGTGCCGGGATGCTTGATGATGTCCA
>DATDED010000446.1:0-17441 GCA_036523455.1 Gemmatimonadales bacterium | reverse complement strand
CGCGCCACGTGCGTTTCCAGGAAGCCGAGCCCGGCGAGGACCACCATCACCAGCAACGTCGTCCCCAGGGCTTCCGTGTAGGCGCCGTCACCCAGCGCCATGCCGATCGCCGCCACCACCCAGATCGTGGCCGCGCTCGTGAGCCCCGTAACAGACCCGCGGGCGTGCAGGATCGTGCCCGCCCCGATGAACCCCACGCCGGGCAGAATCTGCGCGGCGACGCGCGCGGGGTCGCCCCGTACGCCGGCGAGCTTCAACGACAGGACGGTGAAGAGCGTCGCGCCGACGCAGATCAGGATGTTGGTGCGCAGCCCGGCCGGCTTCCCCGACAGCTCCCGCTCCATACCGATTGCGCCGCCGCACAGCACCGCCAGGCCCAGCTGGAGCAGCAGGCCCAGCTGCAGCGCATCCACCATCCGCGCGATCGCGTCCTGCATCAATCCACCTCGCCCGCCGCATCGAGGAACCCCATGCGGCGGCGCACCTCCGCCATCGTCGCGCGGGCCATCGCCCGGGCGCGCTCGGCTCCCTGACGCAACAGCTCCCGCACGCGGCCCGGATTCGCCTGCAGCGCGGCGGCGCGCTCGCGGATCGGTGTGAGCTCGGCTATCATGTGGTCGGCCAGCACCCGCTTGCAGTCGAGACACCCCCACGCCGCCGTGCGACAATTCTGCGCGACCTCGGCCTGGACCGCGGGCGGCGAGAACCCTTGGTGAATCGTGAAGATGTTGCAGATGTCCGGGTTGCCGGGATCCTTGCGCGTCTTGCGCGCCGGATCGGTGGCGGCCGGCCGCAGCTTCTCCCAGATCGCCTCGGGAGACTCGAGCAGCCCGATCGTGTTGCCGAGGCTCTTCGACATCTTCGCCTGGCCGTCGAGCCCCAGCACCCGCTTCGCGGAGGTCAGCTGCGGCTGGGGCTCGGGGAAGAAGCCGGCGCCGTAGCGGTGGTTCCAGCGACGCGCGATCTCGCGCATCAGCTCCAGATGCTGCACCTGATCCTCGCCCACCGGGACCAGGGCGGCCCGATACAGCAGGACATCGGCGGCCTGGAGCACGGGATAGATGAGCAGTCCGGCGAGCACGCTCTCCTGGCGCTGCGACTTGTCCTTGAACTGCGTCTGGCGCTCCAGCTCGCCCAGCGGGCTCACCGTGGTGAGGATCCAGCTCAGCTCGGTATGTTCCACGACGTGCGATTGCACGAACAGGACCGACCGGGCCGGATCGATGCCCGCCGCGAGCAGGCCCACCGCCATGTCGTGGGTGCGCTGGGCCAGCTCGGCCGGCTCATAGGCTTGCGTGATCGCGTGCAGGTCGACGATACAGAAGATGCACTCGTGCTGATCCTGGAGCCGCACCCAGTTCTTCACGGCGCCGAGGTAGTTGCCGATGTGCAGCTCGCCGGAGGGTTGGATGCCGCTGAAGACGAGGGGGGTTGAGGCCATATGGGGTCACAACCTAAGAGGGCGGAGGGAAGGGCCGCAAGGTGCGGACGCTCAAGGACTTAGTCAACGCCGCCGAACGCGCCGCCGAACGGGCGGCGAACTACGTGCGCGGCGCGCGCGCGCCGGAGGCGGGGGCCTGGACCGAGAAGTCGCGGCACGACTTCGTGACTCAGGTCGATCGCGAAGCCGAGGAGCTGATCGCGGAAACGCTCACGGGGCTCGTGCCGGGGACGGTGGTGGTGGGCGAGGAGCTCTCCCCTGCCGCCGAGTACCGCGGCGAGGTGGTGTGGGTCGTGGACCCGCTCGACGGCACGACCAACTACCTGCACGGCTACCCCCAGTACGCGGTGTCGATCGGCGCCCTGGTGGACGGCGTGCTGAGCGTGGGCGTGGTGCACGACGTCGCCCGCGACGTGGCGTACCGCGCCGCGCGAGGCCAGGGAGCGTGGTGTGGTGAGTCGAGGCTCGCCGTCTCCGCGCTCGTCGAGCCGAGCCGTGCGCTGGTGGGCACCGGCTTCCCATTCAGGCATCTCGAGGGGATGGACCGGTATCTGCGGCAATTCGCGGCGGTGGTGCGCGCCACGAGCGGCATCCGGCGCGCGGGATCGGCTGCACTGGATCTCGCGGATGTCGCGGCCGGCCGGTTCGACGCGTTCTGGGAGCTGCACCTCGCTCCCTGGGATGTGGCGGCGGGCGTCGTGCTGATCCGGGAGGCGGGTGGCGTGGTGACGACGCTCGAGGGCGATGACGCCGTCCTGGGACCCGGCTCCATCGTCGCGGGCAATCCGGAGTTGCATCGGTGGTTGATCGAGCTGCTGAGAACTGCGTGAATTTGCGGATTGCGGATTGCGGATTGTGGATTCGAAGTGCGGGTCCCCATTCCGCAATCCACGATCCGCAATCCGCAATCACTGTTTAGAGGGTTGCCATGCCATCTCCGCTCGTCGAGTGCGTGCCCAATTTCTCCGAAGGCCGCAACCCGCAGATCCTGGATGCTCTGCGCGCCGCACTCACGGCCGTTCCCGGCGTCCGTCTCCTGGACGTGCAGGCCGACGCGTCGCACAACCGGTCGGTCTTCACGTTCGTCGCCCCGCCCGCCGCAGCAGTCGAGGCGGCGTTCCGCGCCGTCGCCGTCGCCCGTGACCGGATCGACCTGACGCAACATTCCGGCGAGCACCCGCGCATGGGCGCGACCGACGTCGTCCCCTTCGTGCCGGTGCGGGACATCACGATGGACGAGTGCGTGGCCCTGGCTCGGGGCTTGGGCGAGCACGTGGGCCGGGAGCTCGAGATCCCGGTGTTCCTCTATGCGCGCGCCGCGGCGCGCCCGGAGCGCGAACGGCTGCCCGACATCCGGAAAGGCGAGTTCGAGGGATTACGCGACCGCATGGGAAAGGATTCCGCGGCCGATCCGGACTTCGGGCCGAAGCGCATTCACCCCACGGCGGGCGCCACGGCGATCGGGGCCCGTCCGTTTCTGGTCGCCTACAACATCTATCTCGACAGCCCGGACGTGGTACTCGCCAAGGAGATCGCGAAGCAGATCCGCACCTCGAGTGGCGGGCTCCCCGCCGTCCAGGCGAGCGGCTTCGACGTGAACGGCCGCGCCCAGGTGTCCATGAACCTGCTCGACATCGACGTCACGGGCCCCGCGACGGTGTACGCGGCGGTGGAGCGTGCCGCGCGGGAGCGAGGAGTCGCCGTCCTGAAGAGCGAAGTCGTCGGCCTCATCCCCGAGCGCGCGATTTTCGGCGCCGGGGCCGCCCTCCTCAAGCTCCCCGACGCCGCCGATCACCTGCTCGAGGCGAAGATCCGGGCGGTCGAGGGCCCCACTCTCGACGTGTGGATCGACGAGTTGGCAAGCGGCGCGCCCGTTCCGGGGGGCGGCAGCGCTGCGGCGCTCGCCGGAGCGCTGGCCGCGGCGCTGGTCGCGATGGTGTCGCGACTGACCATCGGCCGGAAGGCCTACGCCGCCGTGGACGAGCGCGCCCGGGCGATCCTCACCGAAGCGGAGACGCTGCGGACCGAGCTGCGACGCCTGGTGGACGATGACGCCGCGGCGTACAGCGGGGTCAGCGCGGCGTACAAGATCCCCAAGGACGATCCGGGGCGCGCAGCTGCGATCGACGCCGCCCTGCTCGTCGCGGCGCGGTCGCCGCTTGAGATGGCACGCCGGGCCGCTCGCCTCGTCACCCTCGCCCGGGAAATCGGCGGCATCGGGAACAAGAACGCCCGCTCGGATGCGCTCGTCGGACACGGACTCGCCCGCGCCGCCCTGGCGGGAGCGGTGGAGAACGTGCGGGTCAACGTCGAATCGCTGGGCGATCCGGCGTCGGGGGCAGCGTTGTTGGAGGAGGCCGTGCGGTTGGTGCGGGAGGCCGGCTCGAGCTAGCTAGTGCCCGTTCTTCGACAGCTGGGTGAGGATCCGCGGCGCCGCCCCGTTCTCCCCGATCGCCACGGTATGCTCGAAGTGCGCCGACAGCGAGCCGTCCACCGTCACTACGGTCCACTTGTCGGACAGCGTCCGGATCTCCGCCCCGCCCACGTTCACCATCGGCTCGATGGCGATCGTCATCCCGGGGACGAGCCGCGGCCCCCGCTTCGGCTTGCCGAAGTTCGGCACCTGCGGCTCCTCGTGGAAGCTCGAGCCGATGCCGTGCCCGACCATCTCCCGCACGACCGAGTAGCCCGCCGCTTCCGCCACCTGTTGCACCGCGTGCCCGATGTCGCCCACGTGGTTGCCCGCCTTCGCCTGGGCGATGCCCGCCGCGAGCGCCTCCTGGGTCACCTGGAGCAGACGGCGGACGTCCGGCGTCACCTCGCCCACGGGGAAGGTCGCCGCCGAATCGGCGTGCAGCCCCTCGAGCTGCACCCCCACGTCCACGCTGATCAGGTCCCCGTCCTTCAGGACTCGCTTGGCGGACGGGATGCCGTGGACCACTTCCTGATTGATCGAGGTGCAGAGCGTGGCGGGGAAATCGTACAATCCCTTGAACGACGGCAGCGCCCCGGGGTGACTGCGGATGAACTCCTCGGCCCGGCGGTCCAGCTCCTTCGTCGAGATGCCGGCCTTCACGGTGCGCCCCATCAGGGCCAGCGTCTCCGCGACGATGCGGCCGGCGGCCGCCATCGTCTCGATCTCGCGCGGTGACTTGAGCGTGATCATCGGCCCAGAATCCGCTTGACTTCCTCGGCGATCTCCTCGACGGTGCCGACACCCGGCACCCGGTGCATCACGCCGCGCTGTGCATAGTAGGCCACGAGCGGGGCGGTGTCCTTCTGGTAGGTGGCCAGCCGGGTGCGGATCGCCTCGGGGGTATCGTCGGCACGGCCTTCCTGCAGCGCGCGGCCGTGCAGGCGCTTGACCAGCTCCTCTTCCGGGACGTCGAGCAGCAGGACGTGAGCGAGCCGCTGGCCCCGCGACGTGAGAGTCTTTTCCACCAGCTCCGCTTGCGCCGCCGTGCGGGGAAAACCGTCGAAGATGGCCCCCTGCTGCGCCTCGGGCTTCGCCAGCTCACTCTTGATCAGCTCGAGGATCAGGGTGTCGGGGACGAGCTTGCCGGCGTCGTAGAAGGTCTTGGCCTGCACGCCCAGGGACGTCCCGGCCTTCATGGCTGCGCGGATGATGTCGCCGGTGGCGATCTTCGGTATGCCGAGGCGCTGCGCCAGCATCGCGCCTTGCGTCCCCTTGCCCGAACCGGGCGCGCCCAGCAGCAGAATGAACATCGCCGCCCTCCCCGCGCCCCCCGCCTAGCGGGTGCGGCCGCGGAACTTGATGCGGCCTTCCTTCATGAACCCGTCGTAGTGGCGCAGCAGGAGATGCTGCTGCACCTGCTGCACCGTATCGAGGGCCACCCCGACGACGATCAGCAGCGCCGTGCCGCCGAAGCCGAACGGCATGTTGAGCACGTTGCCGATGACGATCGGCAACAGCGCCACCACGGTGAGGAACAGCGCGCCCGGCAGCGTGATGCGCGACAGCACCTCGTCGATGTAGTCGGCGGTCGCCGCACCCGGCTTCACGCCGGGGATGAACCCGCCCTGCTTCTTGAGGTTCTCCGCCAGATCCACCGGGTTGAAGATGATGGACGTGTAGAAGTAGGCGAAGAACACGATCAGCAGGAAGAGCGACACCAGGTACACCGGTGAGGTCACCGAGAAGTAATTCGCGAACTGCTTCAGCCACGGCACGTTGCTGAACGTCGCCAGCGTCCCCGGCACGATAATGAGCGACTGGGCGAAGATGATCGGCATCACGCCGGACGAATTAATGCGCAGCGGAATGAACGTCTTGCGTCCCTCGGCGATCCGTCCTCGACCCATCACCTTGCGGGGGATCTGGATCGGGATGCGCCGCGCCGCCACCGTCACCGCGACCGTGCCCGCGACCACCAGCACCATGATCGCGAGGATCACGATCAGCACGCCGAAGCGCAGCGACCCCGCCTGCAGCGCTTCGAAGGTCCGAACGGTTTCAGGCCCGATGCGCTCCACGATCGAAAAGAAGATCATCAGGCTCTGCCCGTTGCCCAGGCCACGCTCGGTGATCTGCTCGGCCAGCCACATGACGAACACGCCGCCCGTGGTGAGCGTGAGCACCGTGGTCAGCCGGAAGCCGAAGCCCGCACTCCCCACCGCCCCCGGAATCTGCGTCTCCACGAACAGCGCGTACCCGTATGCCTGGAACAGGCACAGGATCACCGTGAGATAGCGGGTCCACTGGGTCAGCGTTTTCCGGCCCTCTTCGTCCCGCTGCATCTTCTCGATGATCGGGAACACGGGGCCCGCGAGCTGGAACACGATGCTCGCGGAGATGTAGGGCATGATGCCGAGGGCGAACACGCTGGCGCGCGCCAGCGCACCGCCCGAAAACAGGTCGTACAGCCCGAACAGCGTTCCGCGCGACTGGTTGGCGTAGTCCGCCAGCGCCGCGAGGTTCACCCCCGGCGTCGCGATGTGCGCGCCGATGCGGTAGATGAGCAGGCACAGGAGCGTGAAGAGGATCTTCTCCTTCAGCTCCGGCACCTTGAACAGGTTCGGGATCCGCGGGGCGGTCACGCGCTCGGTCCCTCGATGGTGCCGCCCGCCGCCTCGATCTTCTGCCGCGCCGAGGCCGAGACGCCGACGCCCTTCACCGTGAAGCGGCGTTGCACGTCCCCCATGCCCAGCAGCTTGATCGGCGTGTCGGGCCGGCGTACCAGCCCCGCCCCGAACAGCGTCTCCGGCGTCACCTCGGCGCCCTCGGCGAGCAGCCCCAGGTGGCGCACGTTCACGACCTGCGCCGGCTCCCGGAACGGGTTGGTGAACCCGCGCTTCGGAATGCGCCGGATCAGCGGCATCTGGCCGCCCTCGAACCCCGGTCGCACGGTGCCGCCGGCCCGGGCCCGCTGGCCCTTCTGGCCGCGTCCCGAGGTCTTGCCGATGCCGGAGCCGGGCCCGCGGCCGACGCGCAACCGCGCGTGGGTGGACCCGCGGGGCGGCCGCAGCGTCGACAGCGTGATCGGGCGCGGCTCCGGGCTGCCCTCTGCCGCCTTCGCCGCCGCCTTGCGCCGCGGCGCGGCCCGCGCGGCCCGCCGGGCCGGCTTCGCTTTCGTCTTCCCCTTCGCCTTGGCCATCGTCCTTATCCCTTGACGGGCGTCACCCGTACGAGGTGGCGCACCTGGTACAGCATGCCGCGCAGCGCCGGATGATCGGCGTGCACGACCACGTCCTGGTGGTGCTTCAGGCCGAGCGCCTCGAGCGTGCGCTTCACCCGCGCCGGCTTCCCCGAGCCCGATCGCGTCTGGCGGATCTCGAGCTTGCCCTTCCCGACCGGCGGCAGCACCGGATCGGTGCTGCTCTTCCGTTTGCGGTATTTCCGCGTCGGCGGCAGCCTACCCACGGGTTGCCTCCTGGCGGGCCTTGTAGTGGATCGCCTCGACTTCCACGCCGCGCTCCTTCGCCACCCGACGCGCCGTCGTGAGGTGGGTGAGGCCGTCCATCGTGGCCCGCACCATGTTGTGCGGATTGGTGGACCCGAGGCTCTTGGTCAGGATGTCGCGCACGCCGGCGCATTCGAGCACCGCGCGCACCGGGCCGCCGGCGATGACGCCGGTGCCGCTCGCCGCGGGCTTGAGCAGCACGCGTCCGGCGCCGTGTTGCCCGATGATCTCGTGCGGGATCGTGCCGCCGGTGAGCGGCACTTCCGCGGTCTTGCGCCGGGCCGCTTCCACCGCCTTGCGCACCGCCTCGCTGACCTCGTTGGCCTTGCCGGTGGCGACGCCGACGTGCCCCTGCCCGTCGCCCACCGCGACGAGGGCGTTGAAGCTGAAGCGCCGCCCGCCCTTGACCACCTTGGCCACGCGATTGATGGCGATGACGTTCTCCACCATGCCGTCGCCTTCGCGGCCTCGGTCGCCGCCCGGGCCCCGCTCGCCGCCGCGGCCGCGCCCATGCCCGTGACCACCACGGCCGCCGCCGCCGCCGCGACCGCCGCGCCCGCCGCGCCGGTGATGCTCGGGTGCCGGGGCCGGCTCGACCGCGGCCGCCGCCGTCTCGGGAGCGGGAGGAGGAGGCGCCGTCTCGGGCGCCTGCGCGCCCGGCAGTTGTTCATCCATCATCTAGAGCTCCAATCCGCCTTTGCGGGCGCCCTCGGCTACCGCCTTGACGCGCCCGTGGTACTGGTACCCGCCGCGGTCGAACACGACCTTGGCGATCCCCTTGTCCTTGGCCCGGGCGGCGATCAGCCTCCCCAGTGCGAAGCTCTTCGCCGTCTTGCCCTTGCCTTCCACCTGGATGCCCTCGGTCGTGTCGGCCGCGCCCACCAGGGTCACGCCGCGCTCGTCGTCCACCAGCTGGGCGTAGATGTGCTTGGAGGAGCGGAATACCACCAGCCGGGGCCGGACCGCGGTGCCGTTGATGCGCTTGCGCACCCGCAGGTGCCGGCGCGCGCGCCGGTGGGCCTGCGTCTTGATCTTGCGAATGGCGCGCATGGCTACTTCGCCGCCTGGGCGGTCTTGCCCGCCTTGCGCCGCACCTGCTCGCCCACGTAGCGGATCCCCTTCCCCTTGTACGGCTCCGGCGGACGCACGCTGCGCAGCTCGGCCGCGACCTGCCCCACCAGCTCCTTGTCCACGCCCTGGACCTTCACCTGCGTGTTGTTCTCCACGGTGATTGTGATGCCCTTCGGGGCATGATACGGCACCGGGTGCGAGTAGCCCACGACGAGCTGCACGCCGAACGGCTTGACCTCGGCCTTGTAGCCGACGCCCTGTATCTCGAGGGCGCGGCTGAAGCCGTTCGTGACGCCTTCGACCATGTTCGCCACCAGCGTGCGCGTGAGCCCGTGCAACGCCTTGTGGCGCGGCTCGTCGGAGGGGCGCCGCACCGCGACCGTGCCGTCCTCGAGCGCGAGCGTCAGGTCCGGGTGCATCGTCCGGCTGATCTCGCCCTTGGGACCTTTCACCGTGATCGTCCGTCCCGCGATCGTCGCCGTCACGCCCTTGGGGAGCGGAACCGGACGTTTGCCGATACGCGACATGGCCGCCTCCTACCAGACCACCGCGAGCAGCTCGCCGCCCAGCCGGGCGGTCCGCGCGTCGCGGTCCGACATCACGCCCTGCGGCGTGCTGAGGATCGCCATCCCCAGTCCGTTCTTCACCCGCGGGATCTCGCGCGCCTTCACGTAGCGCCGCAGACCCGGGGCCGAGACGCGCACCAGCTCGCGAATCACCGGGGCGTCGTTGTGGTACTTGAGATAGAGGCGCAGCAGACCGAAGCGGCCATCGTCCAGGACCTTGAAGTCCTGGATGTAATGGTTGTCGCGCAGGATCCGGGCGATCTCCACTTTCAGCTTCGACACCGGCATGTCCACCCGGCGGTGCCCCGCCGTACAGGCGTTGCGCACCCGGGTGAGCATATCGGCGACGGGATCAGTCATACTCATTGCGCCTCCCGCCTACCAGCTGGCTTTGCGGACGCCGGGAATTTCCCCGCGCAGCGCCAGCTCACGAAAACAGATGCGACACAGCCCGAACTTGCGGAGCGTGGCCCGGCTGCGGCCGCAGCGCTGACAGCGCTGATACGCCCGCACCTTGAACTTCGGGGTGCGCTTGACTCGCTCGATCCAGCACTTTTTCGCCATGCCGTCCTCTCCTAGCCGACCGCGACCGGGGATTCGCCGCGGAACGGCATCCCCATCTCGCGCAACAACGCCATGGCCGTGTCGTCGCGGCCGGCGTTCGTGACGAACGTGATGTCCATCCCGTGGATCTGCTCGACCTTGTCGTAGTCGATCTCGGGGAAGACCATCTGCTCCTTGATGCCCAGCGTGTAATTGCCCCGGCCGTCGAAGCTCTTGGTCGGCAGCCCCCGGAAATCGCGCATCCGCGGCACGGTCACCGAGATGAACCGGTCGAGAAACTCGTACATCCTCGGGCCCCGCAGCGTCACGGCGCAGCCGATCGGCACGCCGGCCCGCAGGTTGAAGTTCGCGATCGCCTTCTTGGCGCGCGTGATCACGGGCCGCTGCCCGGTGATCGCGCCCAGCTCCGCCGCCGCCGTCTCCAGCGACTTCGGGTTCTTCGGCGCATCGCCCATCCCGACGTTCAGCACGATCTTCACGAGCTTCGGGATCTGGTGCGGGTTCGAGAACCCGAACTGCTGCTGCAGCTTGGGCCGCACCCGCTGCTCGTAGTGCACCCGCAGCCGCGCCGGCGGCGCCGGCTCGAGCTCCACCTGGGGCTCGGCCGCTTCCGCGGGCGGCGCGCCCTTCACCGGCTTCGCCGGCTTGGTCTTCTTTTCCTTGGTCTCCGCCATGCTCACCTCACCCGCGGGATCGGCTGTCCCGATTTGGCCGCGATCCGCTCGACCGTGCCGTCCTTGTCCCGCCGCCGGCGCACCCGCGTGGGCGCGCCCGACTTGGGATCGAGCAGCATCACCTTCGATGCCGCGATCGGGGCGGGCCGCTCGATGATCTTGCTCTCCTGCTCGGCGGTCCGCGCCCGCTGGTGCTTCTTCACGATGTTCACGCCCTCCACCGTCACCCGCAGCAGCTTGGGGTGCACGTGCAGGACCTTGCCTTCCTTGCCCTTGTCGTCGCCCCGGATCACCCGGACGGTGTCGCCCTTGGCGAAGTGCATCTTGTGGCGCAGCGGCTCGGTGCCCCGCACGCGCCGCGACTTGCGATAGACCAGCGGCTTCATGTCAGATCACCTCCGGCGCCAGCGACACGATCTTCATGAACTTCTTGTCGCGCAGCTCCCGGCCCACCGGCCCGAAGATGCGGGTCGCCCGCGGCTCGCCCTGATCGGTGATCAGCACGGCGGCGTTCTCGTCGAACCGGATGTAGGAGCCGTCCCGGCGCTTGGTCTCCTTCGCCGTCCGCACGATCACGGCCTTCGCCACTTCCCCCTTCTTGATCTGCCCCGTGGGAATGGCGTCCTTGATCGTGACGACCACGATGTCGCCGAGTCCCGCGTAGCGCCGCTTGGACCCGCCGAGCACGCGGATGACGAGCGCTTTCCGGGCGCCCGAATTGTCCGCGATCTTGAGTATCGATTCCTGCTGTACCACGGTCCCCTCCGGCCCTTACTTCGCCCGCTCGAGAATCTCGACCACCCGCCAGCGCTTCGTCTTCGAGAGCGGGCGCGTCTCCTCCACCCGGACGGTGTCTCCGGTCTTGGCTCCCTGCTCGTCGTGGGCCGCGACCGTCTTGGTGCGGACCACCTGCTTGCCGTAGAAGCCGTGGGCGTAGCGGCGCACCAGCGCCACCGTCACGGTCTTCAGCCGCTTGTCGCTCGTCACCACGCCCGTCCGCGTCTTCCGCCGGGTCCTCATGCCTGCCTCCCTGCCACCGCGCGCTCGCGCAGAATGGTCTCGATGCGCGCGATGTCCCGCCGCATCACCCGGAACTGCAGCGGGTTCGTGATCGCCTCCGTCCCCGCCCGGAACCGCAGGCGGAACCGCTCCTCGCGCAGCACGGCGAGTTTCTGCTCCAGCTCCTCGGTCTTCAGCTGCCGCAGGTCGTCGGGTCGCTGCCGCGCCATTTACCGCTCCTCCCGCTTCACGAACTTCGACCGGAGGGGCAGTTTCGCCGCGGCCAGCGTGAGCGCATGGCGCGCCATCGACTCCTCGATCCCCTCGACCTCGAACATCACCCGGCCCGGCTTCACCACCGCCACCCACCCCTCGGGGTTGCCCTTCCCCTTCCCCATCCGGGTCTCGGCCGGCTTCTTGGTGATCGGTTTGTCGGGAAACAACCGGATCCACACCTTCCCGCCGCGCTTCATCTCGCGCGTGAGCGCGACGCGCGCCGCTTCGATCTGCCGGTTGGTGATCCAGCCCGGATCGAGCGACATCAGCCCGAAGTGCCCGAACGCGACCGTATTGCCGCGCGTGGCGAGCCCGTTGGTATTGCCCTTGAACCGCTTGCGGAACTTGACGCGCTTGGGGGCCAGCATCGTCAGACGCCCGTCGAATAGGTGCGGCCCGCCAGCTCCTCGGTCCGCTCACCCTTGAAGATCCACACCTTCACGCCGATCGTGCCGTACGTCGTCTTGGCCGTCGACGTGGCGTAGTCCACGTCGGCCCGCAGCGTGTGCAGCGGCACGCGGCCCTCGTGGTAGCCCTCCACGCGCGCGATCTCGGCGCCGCCCAGGCGCCCGCCGCACTTGATCTTGATCCCCTGCGCCCCCATCCGCATCGCGCTCTGCACCGCCCGCTTCATCGCGCGGCGGAACGAGATGCGCTGCTGCAGCTGGTGCACCACGCTGTCCCCCACGAGCTGGGCGTCCAGCTCGGGGCGCTTGATCTCCTCGACGTTGATCCCCACTTCCTTGCCGGTCAGCTGCGCCAGCTCGTCGCGCAGCTTGTCCACCTCCGCCCCGCGCTTGCCGATCACCACGCCCGGGCGGCCGGTGTGTACCGTGACCGTCACCTTCCCCGGACGCCGCTCGATGTGCACGTCGGCGATCGCCGCGTGGCTGAGCCGCGTCCTGAGGTAGCGGCGGATCAGGTCGTCTTCTTTCAGGAGCTCGGGGAAATTGCGGCGCGCGTAGTAGCGCGAGCGCCACGGCTTGATGACCCCCAGCCGGAACCCGTAGGGATGCGTTTTCTGGCCCACTTACTTGCTCCTCCCCTTCGTCTTGCTCTTGGCCTTGCCCTTGGTCGCGCTCGCGGCCTTGGTCTTCGTCTTGGCGGCGGGCTTCTCGGCCGCCGGCTTCTCCTTGGACTTGCCCGACGGTTTGGCCGCCGGTTTCGGCGCCGGGGCCGTCACCACATCGGGCGCGCTCACGTGAATCTCCACGTGGCTCGTCCGCTTGAGGATCGGCATGCCGCGACCCATCGCGCCCATCGTGAACCGCTTGAGCGTCGGCCCTTCGTTCACCACCGCATAGCCCACCCGGAGCCCGTCCACGTCCAGCGTGACGTTGCTCCGCTGCGCGTGCTGCTCCGCGTTGGCCACCGCCGACTTGAGCACCTTGTGGATCTGCCGCGCCGCGTGCTTCTTCGAAAACCGCAGGATGGCGTACGCCTCCGGCACCGCGCGCCCGCGGATCTGATCGATCACCAGGCGCATCTTGCGCGCCGACTGGCGCACCGTGCGCTGAATCGCCCGGGCTTCCATGGCTTAGGCCTGCGCCTCCTTCGCTTCGGCTTCGCGCTCCGCCGCCGTCTTCGTGGTGTGCCCGCGGAACAGCCGCGTCGCCGAGAACTCGCCCAGCTTGTGCCCCACCATGTTCTCGGTCACGTACACCGGCACGAACTTGTTGCCGTTGTGCACCGCCAGGGTGTGGCCCACGAAGTCGGGCGTGATCGTGCTGCGCCGCGACCAGGTCTTGAACACCTTCTTCTCGTTGCGGTCGTTCATCCCCTGGATCTTCTTCAGGAGCGACGGCTCCACGTACGGACCCTTCTTGACGCTGCGTGCCATTTCAATCTCCATTGCGGATTGGCGAGTGCGGATTGCGGATTGAACACCGCCGACAAATCCGCAATCCACAATCCGAAATCCGCAATTACTGGGTGGCCTTCCCCCGTTTACGACCGCGGACAATCAGTTTCGTCGAGGCCTTCTTCTTGTGCCGCGTCTTGCGGCCTTCCACCTTGCCCCACGGCGACACCGGCGGGCGGCCGCCCGAGGACTTGCCCTCGCCGCCGCCCAGGGGGTGATCCACCGGGTTCATCGCGACGCCGCGCACCCGCGGCCGGCGGCCCAGCCAGCGCGTCTTTCCCGCCTTGCCGACCGACAGCAGCTCGTGCTCGGCATTGCCGACTTCGCCGATAGTGGCGAGGCACTCGCCCCGCACGCGCCGCATCTCGGTCGAGCGCAGCCGCAGGGTGACGTAGTTGCCTTCCTTCGCCACGACCTGCGCGCCCGTGCCTGCCGAGCGGCACATCTGGCCGCCGCGCCCGATCTTGAGCTCCACGTTGTGCACCGTGGTGCCGAGCGGGACTTCGAACAGCGGCAGCGCGTTGCCGGTGCGGATATCCGAGCCCGGCCCCGACACCACCGTGTCTCCCACCGCCAGGCCCTTGGGGTGCAGGATGTAGCGTTTCTCCCCGTCGGCGTAGGTCACGAGCGCGATGCGGCAGGTCCGGTTCGGATCGTACTCGACCGTCGTCACTTTGGCCGCGATGCCGAACTTGTTCCGCCGGAAATCGATCCGGCGATACTGGCGCTTGTGGCCGCCGCCCTGGTGGCGCGTCGTGACGTGCCCCTTGTTGTTGCGGCCGCCCGTGCGCCGCAGCGGCTCGAGCAGCGTCCGCTCCGGCGTGGCGCTCGTGATCTCGGCGAAGTCGCTCACCGAGCGGAACCGCGTGGCCGCGGTGACCGGCTTGAACTGTCGGATGCCCATATCAGCCCTCGAACACCGGGATCGTATCGCCGTCCTTCAGCTTCACGATCGCCTTCTTCCATGACGGGCGCCGGCCGACGTGCCGCCCGTAGCTGCGCTGCTTCGCGCGCACCACGAGGGTCCGAACATCGGTGACGCTCACGCTGAACAACTTCTCGATCGCTTCGCGAATCTGCGGCTTGGTCGCCTCGATGTGCACGCGGAACGCGTACTCCTTGTGCGCCTGGTAGGCGGCCGACGACTTCTCGGTCACCACCGGTCCCACGATGAGCCGGTGCAGGTCAGGCATCGGTGGTCGCCTCCTCGGGCTCCGCCCCCGACAGCGCCGGCGCCTCGACGACCACCGTCTTGGCCCAGAGCACGTCGTACGCGGTCGCGTCCACGAAGCGCTGGATGCGCACGTCCGGAATGTTGCGGCCCGCGAGGTACACGTTGTGCGACGTCGGAGAATCCGCCGTCAGCACCAGCACCTTGCGCCCGGCCACGCCCAGCTTGTCCAGCAGCTCGGCGAACGGCTTGGTCTTCGGCTTCTCGTAGGCCAGCGCGTCCACCACCAGCAGGGCGCCCTCGCGCGCCCGCGCGTTCAGCGCCGACTTGCGCGCCAGCTGGCGCACCTTTTTGGGAATCGACATGCGGTAGTCGCGCGGATGCGGTCCGAACACGACCCCGCCGTGCCGCCAGTGGGGCGCGCGGGTCGAGCCCTGCCGCGCCCGCCCGGTGCCCTTCTGCCGCCACGGCTTCTGGTTGCCGCCCGAGACGAAGCTGCGCGTCTTGGTCGCGGCCGTCCCCTGCCGCTGGTTGGCGAGGTAGGTCACGACGGCGCGATGCAGCACGTCCTCGTTCACGCGGCCGTCGAAGATCGCTTCCGGCAGCGCGATCGCCTTCTTCTTCGCCCCGGCGGCCGAAAAGTGCGGCGCCTCAATCATGGCGGCTCCTGCCTCCCTGCTTGCGTACCGTCACGTAGCCGTTCATCGGCCCGGGCACCGCGCCACGCACAAACAACAGGTTCCGCTCGGCGTCGATGCGCACCACCCGCAGGCCCAGCTCGGTGAAGTTGCGCGCGCCCATGTGGCCCGGCATCCGCTTCCCCTTGATGATGCGGGAGGGATCGGTGCCCGGGGCGATGGAGCCCGGCTTGCGGTGCCGCGTGTTGCCGTGGGTCGCCGGCCCGCCGCCGAAGTGGTAGCGGTGCACGACGCCCTGGAACCCCTTGCCCTTCGTCACCCCCGACACCTTCACCCGCTCGCCCGGCGCGAAGATCGCGACCGTCACAAGCTCACCCGCCTTCGGCGCCTCGCCCGTGAGGGGGAAGCTCTTCAGGCGCCGCGGCCCCGTCTCGAGCCCGGCCGCCTTCACGTGCCCCGCCAGCGCCTTGGTCGTGCGCTTGGCCTTCTTCGCCCCGAAGCCCAGCTGCACGCGGTCCCCGGCGACCTGGATCACCGGGCAGGGCCCGGCTTCGATCACGGTCACCGGCACGTGCGCGCCTTCTGCGTCGAACAGGCGCGTCATGCCGAGCTTGCGGCCAATGAGTGCGTTCATGAGAAACCCCGCTGTCAGCTATCGGCTATCGGCTATCGGTCAGCCGACTTTGATTTCGACGTCGACACCCGCCGGCAGATCCAGCTTCGTCAGCGCATCCACCGTCTGCGAGCGCGAGTCCACGATATCGATCAGCCGCTTGTGCGTCTTCAGCTCGAACTGCTCCCGGCTCTTCTTGTCGATGTGCGGGCTGCGCAGCACCGTCCACATCTGGCGCTTCGTCGGCAGCGGAATCGGCCCCGACACCTGCGCCCCGGTCTTCTCAGCGGTGCGCACGATGTCCGCCGCGGCCTGATCGATCAGCGCGTGGTCGAACGCTTTGAGCCGGATGCGAATTTTGCTGGCCATGAGAACCTCGCTATCGGCTATCGGCTATCGGCTATCGGTCATCGGCTAAGCTGATAGCCGATAGCTGATAGCGCCTATTTCTTGATCTTCGTCACCACACCCGCGCCGACGGTCCGCCCACCTTCGCGAATCGCGAACCGCAGCCCCTCTTCCATCGCGATCGGCGTGATCAGCTCGATCGCCATCTTCGTGTTGTCCCCCGGCATCACCATCTCCACCCCCGCCGGCAGCTCCACGTTCCCCGTCACGTCCGTCGTCCGAAAGTAAAACTGCGGCCGGTACCCCTTGAAAAACGGCGTGTGCCGCCCGCCCTCTTCCTTCGTCAACACGTACACCTCCGCGTCGAACGCCGTGTGCGGCGTGATCGACCCCGGCTTCGCCAGGCACATCCCCCGCTCCACTTCCGTCTTCTCCACTCCGCGCAGCAGCAACCCGACGTTGTCCCCGGCCTGCCCCTCGTCGAGCAGCTTCCGGAACATCTCCACCCCCGTCACCACCGTCTTCTTGTCCGTCCCGAACCCCACCATCTCCACTTCCTCCCCCACCTTCACCTTCCCCCGCTCGATCCGCCCCGTCGCCACCGTCCCCCGCCCCGTGATCGAGAACACGTCCTCCACCGGCATCAGGAACGGCTTGTCCACTTCCCGCTGCGGCACCGGCACATAGCTGTCCAGCGCCGCCAGCAGCTCCTCGATCTGCGGCACCCACTTCGCGTCGCCCTCGATCGCCTTCAGCGCCGAGCCCCGGATCACCGGGATCTGGTCGCCGGGGAACTCATAGGACGACAACAGCTCGCGCACCTCCAGCTCCACCAGGTCCAGCAGCTCCGGATCGTCGACCAGGTCGCACTTGTTCAAGAACACCACGATGTAGGGCACGTTCACCTGGCGCGCCAGCAGAATGTGCTCCCGCGTCTGCGGCATCGGCCCGTCCACCGCGCTCACCACCAGGATCGCCCCGTCCATCTGCGCCGCCCCGGTGATCATGTTCTTCACGTAGTCGGCGTGCCCCGGGCAGTCCACGTGCGCGTAGTGCCGGTTCGGCGTCGAGTACTCCACGTGGCTCGTCGCGATCGTGAGAATCTTGGTCGGATCCCGCCGCCCCTGACTCTCCGACGCCTTCGCCACCTGGTCGTAGCTGACGTAGGTCGTGCCCCACCCCTTGTCCGCCGCCACCTTCGTCAGCGCCGCCGTCAACGTCGTCTTCCCGTGGTCCACGTGCCCGATCGTTCCCACGTTCACATGCGGCTTCGTCCGCTCGAATTTCGCCTTCGCCAT
>DATDED010000445.1:0-3760 GCA_036523455.1 Gemmatimonadales bacterium | reverse complement strand
CGGTGAACGCGCACGGCCGCTACATCGGGCAGGGCCCGCTCGTCCGCTCGGTCCGCGCCATCACCCTGGTGCTGGCCGACGGACGGATCGTGCGCGCCGGCCCGGACGAGCACCCCAAGCTGTTCTACGGCGCCATCGGCGGCTACGGGGCGCTCGGCGTCATCGCCGACGTCACGCTGGATCTCGCCACGAACAGCCGCGTGCAGCGGATCGATTCGACGCTCCAGGTCGCCGACTATCTGAGCTACTTCCGGCGGCGGATCCAGCCCGACACCGGAGTCGTCTTCCACAATGCGGATCTCTATCCGCCGGCCTTCGAGGTCGCGCACGCGGTGTCGTACGTTCAGACCGCGCTGCCGGTCACGGTGCCCGAGCGCATCCAGCCTGCCGACCAGGCGTCGTGGACGCACCGGCTCGCGTACAAGGTCATCACGAGCGGCCGGCTGGGAAAATGGCTGCGCCAGCACATCCTGGACCCGGCCATGTTTCGCGGGAACCCCGTCACCTGGCGCAACTACGAAGCCAGCTACGACGTGAGCGAGCTGGAGCCCGCCTCCCGGGCACACAGCACGTACGTGCTGCAGGAATACTTCGTGCCGGCGGACAGTCTCCCGGTCTTCGTCCCGCGCCTGCGGCACATTCTCCAGTCGCACCGAGTCAACGCGGTGAACGTTTCCATCCGTCACGCGCTTCCCGATCCCGGCACCACCCTCGCCTGGGCTCCCGGTCCGGCGGATGTGTTCGCCTACGTCCTCTACTACAAGCAGGGGACCGGCCCGGAGGCGCGGCAGGAGGTGGGACGCTGGACGCGCGAGCTGATCGATGCCGCGATCCAGAGTGGCGGACGCTACTACCTGCCCTATCAGCCACTGGCCACGCGCGAGCAGTTCGCGCGGGCCTACCCGAGGGCCACGGAGCTGTTCGCCCTGAAGCGCCGCATCGATCCGACCGGCAAGTTCACCAACACGCTGTGGGATCTCTACGAGCCCGGTCCGGACGGCGGCGTGCGCGACGTGTCGGCGGCACGCATGCCGGCCCAGCTGCCGGCCGAAGTGAGCGTCGCACTCGACTCGATTCGCGGGTATGTGCGGTCTGAGGGGGCGGAGTACCTGACGCATCCCGAGTGGGACCTGGTGTACTCGAGCGAGGCCTACGCGCGGTGGCTGCGAGACGGCAGGGCGCCGAGCGAATTCCCCTATGTGAGGTCGGTGGGCACCTTCTGGCGCAGCTACCTCGGCACGTGGCGCGCCAGCCGGGCGCGGTCTCCCGCCGGCTTCGGGACACACGTCATGCTCGGGGTCATCGGCATCAGCACCGCCGTGGAGTACGGCCTGAAGGGCATGTACGAGGAGACGGTGGGACGCCTGTCCGAGCAGGCCGCGCCCGCCGGCGGCACGGCGGAAGACCGCTATGCGGCGCGGGTCGCGGACGCGTACGCGCAGCTCATCAACCAGAAGGGGTGGTACGAGTTCTCCTTCGGGCACGCCCTGGTCCATCTCTGGACGGACGTGCCGTGGATCGGGCCGGGGATTCTGCGGAAGTGGGAGCGACGCTTCGCGCTGACGCTGGAGTACGCGGTCAAGGCGGTCTATGCGACGGTGATCGGCTTCGGCACCGGAGCGGCGTACAGCCCGGACGAAGCCCAACGCTACCTGGTGGTCGCCGGGTGGCGCGACTCTCTTGCAGCGTCGGACACGACGGCGCCACAAGGCCTGCGCCGGGTCGCCTGGCTCGATCGTCGCTATGCCCTGCTCTCGGTACCCCGCTACGCGCCGTTTCGCGACGCCCTGCTCGAGCTCGCGCGCCATTCTCCGCAGCCTCGCGTGGCGGAGATTTCCGGCAATACGGTCGTGACCCTCACGGGGACCGCGCCACGCGGGTGGCGACCGCCTCCCCGGAGCCGGGTCGTGGTGGCATACGCCGCGCCCGCCGAGGCGTCTCGCGTCCGCATGCTCCTGGCGGTGGAAGCCCGCGACCTGCTCGCGGTGCTGGCGGACGTGCAGGCGGGCGGGCAGCTGCAGCTGGACCACATCTACGATTACTGAAACGGACGGGCGGCAAGTGGCGTGCGCGCAGGCGGCGCGAGTGGCTCTGCCGCCGGCCCGCGTTCCTTCCTAAGGTATCTGCTCGCCATGCCGCGCTCCCGCTCTCTGAGGCTCGTCCTGACCGGCGGCATCATCGCCGGCGGGTTGGACATCCTGTACGCGATCGTCTTCTGGGCGGTGAAGCGTGGGGTGCCGGCGCAGCGCATCCTGCAATCGGTCGCCGCGGGGCTGCTCGGCCCGGCGAGCTTTCAGGGTGGCACTGCCACCGCGGCGCTCGGCCTGGCGCTGCAATTCTTCATCGCCACCACGATGGCGCTCACGTACTTCATCGTCGCCCAACGGTGGCCGCTGCTCGTCCAGCGGCCGGTGTTGTGTGGCCTCGGCTATGGTCTCATCCTGTACGGGGTCATGAACTACGTGGTCGTCCCCCTGTCGGCCGCGGCACGGGGATCGCGGGATCCGCTGTGGGTCACCCTCACCATCCTGGTGCACATGGTCCTGATCGGGCTGCCCATCGCGCTGTTCAGCCGGCGAGCGCTCGCGACGAACTAGGCTGGCGGGACTGGCGGCATCCGCGATCTTTCCGTGGATGCTCGATCCCCTGTCCCGCCGTGAGTGGATGAAACTGATGGGCGCCGCCGGCGCCGGCGCGGTGATCCCCCCACTTCCCTCTTCCCCCTTCCCTCTTCCCCCGCCAATCCTCCCGCTATCCTCGACGAGCGAGGTCTACGTCCCGCCGCGCGGCCGCGCGTTCCAGAAGTTCAGCTTCGATTTCCCCGAGCCGTCGGTCGAGTTCGCCGGACTGCGCTTCGGGTTTCTCGTCTTCACTCGAGAGAACGCGTACGGTCTCGACGCGACCCGCATGACGACCGCCGCGGCGAGCGGCAGTCTCAGGCTGACGGCCACGGGGCTCGTCTGGGCGGGCGGTCAGGAGCGCGCGCCGGGAAAACTGGTCGCACGGCTCCGGCAGGACGGCGACGCCGTCCTCTGGGACGTCTCCGCCGAGATGGACCAGCCGATCAAGTCAGTCACGACCGTACTGCGCGGTGTGCCGCGCGGCAGGATCTCGAGCGGCGGCGGCGAGCCGTTCGATCCCAAGGACGACGAGGTCCTGTTCGGCTATCCGTTCGGCGGCGGCGACCTGTTCGGCGGTAACGTCGCCTGGGGCATGGGGACGCCGCTCGTCGTGGTCGAGGCCGGCGCGCAGCGGTTTCTGACGCTCTCCTCGCTCGATGATCGCGTGCGCACCAAGCGGTTCTTCTTCCAGCCGGGGGAGGCGGGCTACCGCGTCGAGCTGGTCCACGAGGTCGAAGGGTGGCTCGACCAGCCACGAGTGCAGGTCCCCACCTGGCGGGCGGGTCACGCCACGACGCTCGAGAGCGCGGTGGCACCGCACTACACGCACCTGGAACGAGCTTACCGGCTGCCGCGCTGGGAGTCGCGTGCCGACGTCCCCGGCTGGCTGCGGCGCACGGCCCTGGTCGTCACGCTGCACGGGATGCACTACACGGGCTACGTGTTCAACGACTTCGCCCGGATGCTCGAGATTCTCCGCTGGATCGCCACCCGGATGCCGGCGGAGCGCGTGCTCGCCTTCATCTCCGCCTGGGACGGGCGCTATTACTGGGACTACCCTTCCTACCGCGCCGCCGACCGGCTCGGCGGCGAGGCGGGCTTCCGGCGTTTGGTCCAGGAAGGCCAGCGGCTCGGCTTCC
>DATDED010000444.1:0-14139 GCA_036523455.1 Gemmatimonadales bacterium | reverse complement strand
TGCGTTCGATCGAGCCGTGGTTGCGACTGCGCGAGGCGCGCGTCTCGCGCGACACGGCGTCCGCGCGGCGATTGCTGGTCGATCTGCCACCGGCCGCCGCCCGCGGAGCCGCTGCCGCGCGGGCCGGCGCGTTGCTCACCGCCGGCGATTCGAGCGATGCGCGCGCGGCATTCCTTGATGCCGGGCAGACCCTGCCGGCGGTCCAGCTCGCGCTGGCCCTGGGCGACACGGCGGCGGCGGCCCGGGAGCTGTACGCCCTGTTCGGGCGCGCGCCGCAATCGGACGAGGCGGCAGCAGGCGTTCCACTCGCCCATGGCCCGCTCCCGCCACGTTCGCCCGCGGATCGGGTTGCACTCGCCCGCGTATTGCGGGGTCACGGAGCCGCGACCGAGGCCCGTCAGCAGCTGACGCGTGCGCTGTCCGAGGGGGATTCGAGCGGTGCGACGCTCGTCCTGATGGGCGAGCTGCTGACGTCCCTGGGCCGCTATCCGGACGCCGCCGCCGCCTACCGCGCGGCGGCCCTGGACACCGTCTGGACGGCCCTCGCGCTGTACCGGCGTGCCCGGGTGCTGGTGCGGATCGCCGACCTCGGCACCCCTCAGGCGCTCGCGGGGTTCGCCGAGACGTTCCCCGGCGACACCGCGGCCCCGACCGCGCTCTACTTGCTGGGCGATTTTCTGACCGACCGGGGGGACGAGGCAGGCGCCGAGCGCTGGTTCTCGGAGCTCACCCGCCGCTATCCTGCCGACTCGCGGTCTTCGCTTGCCCGATTCCGGATGGCCGTTGCGGCACGGCGCCGGGGGAACCCGGACAGCGCCGCGTACTTCTATGCCGCGGAAGTTCTCGTGGGCGGGGCACAGCGCAGTGCGGCGCGCTACTGGCTCGGGCGGCTGGCCCGTGAGCGCGGGGACACCGCCCGTGCGGATTCCCTGTGGCGCGCGCTGGCGCGGGAGGATTCGCTCGGGTACTACGGCCTGCAGGCACGGCGCGCCGCGGGGATGGGGCCGCTGACGCTCGCCGCCGACAGCACGGCCGCCACGCCGACCGCCACGGCGGGCCTCGCCCTCCTCGACACGCTGCTCCTCGCCGGGCTGGACACGGAAGCGGGGCTGGAAGTGCGAGAGCTGCTGGCACGAGCGCCGCAGCCGGTGAGCGACCTGCTTGCCTGGAGCGACGGTCTCTCGATGCGTGGGTGGGGCTCCGCAGGGGTGCGGCTCGGCTGGGTCGCGTCGGCTCGAGGTGTGAGCGACGCCCGGGTCTTGCGGGCGATCTACCCCTGGCCCTGGCGGGCCGCGGTGGAGGCCGAGGCGCGCGAGTTCGGCGTGGACCCGCTGCTGTTCGCGGCGATCGTGCGGCAGGAGAGCACGTTCGACCTCGAGGCCCTGTCGCGGGCTGGCGCGCGTGGTCTCGCCCAGCTGATGCCCGGCACCGCCGCGCAGGCGGCTCGCGGTCTGGATGTGACGCTGTACCCAGAGTGGCTCACCGTGCCCGACCTCAATCTCCACCTCGGTGCGGCGCACCTCGCGACGCTCCTGGCGCGCTTCGGCGGGCGGGTGGACGTCGCCGTGGCGGCGTACAACGCCGGAGCGGCGCCGGTGAGCCGCTGGCTATCGCGCCCGGGCGCCGACGACCCCGACGAGTTCATCGAGCAGATTCCCTATCCGGAGACCCGGACCTACGTGCGCGCGGTGCTGCGCAACCGCGACCTCTATCGCGCGCTGTATCACCCAGCGGCGCGGTAACTCCACCCTTCGTTCGCTTGACAACCGTCCGGACGTGGTGCCTCTTCAATGCCCAACGCTCGCCCCTGGACGAGCGGTCAACCCCGTAGTTCCGCCGTGGACTAGAGCAGGGAGGGTGGAGGCAATGGCACGCGGAAAGGTGAAGTGGTTCAACGACGCGAAGGGGTATGGGTTCATCGAGCAGGAGGGTGGAGAGGACGTGTTTGTGCACTTCTCGGCGATCCAGATGGACGGCTTCAAGACGCTCGCCGAAGGTCAGGCGGTGGAGTTCGAGGTCCAGAGCGGCGATAAGGGCCTCCACGCCGCGAACGTCATGCGCGTGTAGTCACTCTCCCGGGTCGTTGAGATGATCCGCCCCGCTGCGGTTCGGCAGCGGGGCGGCTGCGTTTCCGGGGTTATCTTCCCGCTCCATGCCGGGCGACTCGTCGCGCGAGCGTCTCTTCCTGATCGACGGGTACGCGCTCATCTACCGGGCGTTCTTCGCGATGATCGCGCGGCCGCTCACCACGCAGCGCGGGGAGAACACCTCCGCCGCGTGGGGCGTCGTCAACTTCCTCCTCCGCCTGCTGCAACGCCATCGCCCGGCCTACCTGGCGTGGGTGCACGACCAGGGGGAATCGTTCCGCCATCGCGAATACCCCGACTACAAAGCCACGCGCGAGAAGCTCAGCCTCGAGCTGCAGCAGGACTTCGACCGTTCGGTGGAGCGGATCGTGGACTTGCTCGCGGCGTTCCGCATCCCGGTCCTCGGCGTCGAGGGGTTCGAGGCGGACGACGTGATCGGCACCCTCGCCCCGCAGGCCGCGTCCCTCGGCCTGCAGGCGGTGATCGTCTCGGGCGACAAGGACTTCTATCAACTGATCGGACCGGGGATCGCGCTCCTGAACCCCGGACGGGGCGGACCCGCGGCGGTCGAGGAGCAATGGGTCGACGAGTCCAACGCCAGCGAGCGGTTCGGTATCTCGCCCGCCCAGGTGGTGGACTACCTCGCGCTCGTGGGCGACAGCTCCGACAACGTGCCGGGCGTGAAAGGGATCGGGGAGAAGACGGCCGTCGAGCTGCTGCGGACGTACGGCAGCCTGGACGCCATGTTGTCGCGGGCGGCCGCAGTTCCGGGCAAACGGGCGCGTGAGGCGCTGCTCGCCCACGCCGACGACGCGCGTCTGTCCCGCGATCTCGTCACCATCCGACGGAACGTGCCGATCGCGTTCGACGCGGCCGCGATGCGCCTAGTGGAACCCGATCGCGCGGAGCTCGAGCGGTTGTTCATCGAGCTGGAGTTCCGGTCGCTGATTCCGAAACTCGAGGATCTGGCCGTCCCCCCGGCCGGCGCGCCGCCCGCGACGCCAGCGGTGGCCGAGGAGGTTGCTCCCGTCGCCGTCGTGTCGGACGTGGCGGCGCTCGCCGCCGCGATCGCGGAGTGTCGCCGCGCACCACTCGTGGCGATCGATACGGAGGCATCCAGCCTCGACCCCATGCGCGCCCGGCTCGTCGGCCTGTCGCTGGCGGTATCGGGCACCCGATCCTGGTACCTGCCGTTCGCCCACGTGGCGCCCGATGGTCCGCTGGCGGGCGGCGTGGCCCCGGCCAATCTGCCGCCCCTGGAGAGCGACGCCCTGCGTCCGCTGCGCGATCTGCTGGCGGATTCCGGCGTGCCGAAAGCGGGCCATCACAGCAAATACGACTGGCTCGTCCTGCGGCGCAGCGGGGTCGAGCTGGCGGGCGTGGTCTATGACTCGATGCTGGCCGCGTTCGTCCTCGATCCCGGCCGGCGCTCGTTCGCCCTGGACGAGCTGGCGCGGGACCGCCTGAACGTCCGGTTGCGCACCTACGGCGATGTGGCGGGGCGGGGACGGAGTGAGCGGGAGTTCGCGGCAGTGCCGCTGGACGTGGCGGCGCGGTATTGCTGCGACGACAGTGAAACCGTGCTGCGCCTGCACGAGGCGCTGGCGACCGAGCTCGAGGACCATCGCCTGCTGCCGCTGCTCGAGAACGTGGAGATGCCGCTGGTGCCGGTCCTGGTGGATATGGAGTGGGCAGGCGTGCCGGTGGACCGCGCCCGGCTGGGCGAGCTGTCGCGAGGGTTCGCGGTGGAACTGGCGGAGCTCGAGCGCCGGCTGTACACGGCCGCCGGCACGGAGTTCAACCTCAACTCCACGCCGCAACTGCGCACGATCCTGTTCACCAAGCTGCAACTGCCCATCCTCAAGAAGACGAAGACCGGGCCCTCCACCGACGTGGACGTATTGGAACAGCTCGCGGCGATGGGGCACGAGGTGCCCCGGCTGTTGATCGAGTACCGGGAGTTGTCGAAGCTCAAATCCACCTACGTGGACGCCCTCCCGGGCTACATCCATCCCGAGACCGGGCGCATTCACACCAGTTTCAACCAGGTCGGGGCGGCCACAGGGCGCCTGTCCTCGTCCGAGCCGAACCTCCAGAACATCCCCGTGCGCACGGAGCGGGGGGAATCGATCCGGCGGGCGTTCATCGCGCCGCCCGGCGCCTTGCTGCTCGTGGCCGACTATTCCCAGATCGAGCTGCGACTCCTGGCCCATTTCTCCCGCGACCCGGCCTTCGTCCAGGCGTTCGAACGAGGGGGAGACATCCACCGCCAGACGGCGGCGGTGATCTTCGGCGTGCCGCAGGACCAGGTCACCGCGGAGATGCGCGCGCGCGCCAAGACGATCAACTTCGCCACCATTTACGGGCAGGGTCCGTTCGCCCTGGCGCGACAGCTCGGCATCGGGCAGGATGAAGCCAAGGCGTTCATCCGGCAGTACTTCGAGCGCTTCGCCGGGGTGCGGGCCTGGCTCGACCGGACCGTGCTCGAGGCGCGCGAGCGGGGGTACGTCGAGACGCTGTTCGGGCGGCGCCGCTATATCCCGGAGCTGAAGGACAGGAACTTCAGCATCCGGGCGTTCGGGGAGCGGACAGCGACGAATTCCCCGCTCCAGGGGTCCGCGGCGGACCTGATCAAGGTCGCCATGATCCGGATCCACGCCACGCTCCGGGAGCAGGGGCTCGGGTCACGGCTGCTGCTCCAGGTCCATGACGAGCTGGTGCTGGAAGTGCCCGAAGGAGAAGCCGCCGCCGCGAAGGAATTGGTAAAACGCCATATGGAGGGGGCCGCGGAGTTGCGTGTCCCGCTGGTCGTAAGTGTCGGTGTGGGAAGCAATTGGGTCGATGCCAAGGGCTGAGCACAGGTCTTGCGTTAGGGACCCGTGCCCCGTCGCGCATTACCCGTCGGGTTGGGGCGCCCACAGAGGCCTGGAGGGTGTTGTGGTGAAGTCGTCCCGCGGTTTCACATTGATCGAGCTCCTGATCGTGGTGGTGATCATCGGGATTCTTGCGTCCATCGCGATCCCGAAGTTCGCCAACACGAAGGAGAAGACATACATCGCCTCGATGAAGTCCGACCTGCGCAATCTGGCGACGGCGGAGGAGGCCTACGTCTTCGACAGCCTCACGTACACGAGCACCCTCTCGTCGCTCAACGGCTGGTCGCCGACGACCGGGGTGACGGTCGTCATCGGTGTCGCGACAGGCGGCGGCTGGTCGGCCACCGCGTCGCACTTCCAGACGACTAAGAAGTGTTACCTGTTCTACGGCAACGCCCCGCCGCTGGGCTCGGCGACCGCCGAAGGCAAGATCAGCTGCAGCTGAGCGGGTCCTGGCAGGAGTTCACGCGCCGCCGCGAGGGCATGTGCTTCGCTCTCGATGGCGGCGTTTGGCTACATCGCTGGCGCCTGCGCGGGGAGCCGATGGTGCATCTCGTGAGCGCGGACCGGGACCGGCTGCTGTGGCTGGGCCGCACGCTGGGACTGCATGCCGACTGGCTGCAGTACAAGCCGCTCAGGGATCCCCGTACCGGCCGGCGCGTCCCCGCCTGGCACTGGGACGTGTGGGGACCGCGCCTGCACCAGCTGGACGGCCGGACCTGACGGCGGCGGTCACGGCTCGCCGCGCGGCGCCCGCACCCCCGGCCACCAGTTCCAGCGCCCCGCGATGTGCATGATCGCCGGCACGAGGATCATGCGAATCAGGGTGGCGTCCAGCAGGACCGCCATGGCCAGTCCGAAGCCCAGGAACTGCACGGCGAGCACCCGTGAAAAGGCGAACACGCCGAACACGATGATCATGATGGCGGCGGCGAACGTGATGGTGGAGGCCGTCATCGAGAGCCCCTCCATGGTCGCGTGATCGTTGCGGCCGGTCTTGTCGAAGACCTCCTTCACGCGCGTCAGCAGGAAGACCTCGTAATCCATGGACAATCCGAACACGGTGGCGAACACGAGTACCGGGACGACCACGAAGATCGCCTCCGTCGGGCCTTCGAGGCCGAACAGGCCTGCGCCGTACCCATGCTGGAAGACGAGGACCGTCACGCCGAACGCCGCGCCCACCGAGAGACAGTTCAACAGCACCGCCTTGAGCGGCACGAGCAGCGAGCGGAAGGCGAGCAGCAGCATGAGCCCGGTGACGCTCAGCACGAGGAGCACGACGCCCGGGAAGCGATGCAGGAGATCGTCCTGCAAATCCACGCTGGCCGCCGCGAAGCCGCCGACGAGCGTCTGGGCGCCGCCGAGGCCGCGCACCCCCTGCGCGACCAGCGCCCGCGTGTGCCGGGTGAGCGCCATCATTCCGGTCAGGGACACGCTGTCGGCGGCGATGACGTCGATCAGCGTGGTCCTTCTGTCGTCGCTCAGGTAGGCGTCGAAGAACTTGGGATAGCGTGCCCGAACGCCCGCAGGATCGCTGTAGAACACGGCCAGCTGAAACGACGACATCCGCGGTCTGAGCGATGCTACGCCTCGCACGTCCTTGACACGCGGGTCGCGGCGCAGCGAATCGGTGAGCACCTTCAGCCCGAACAGCCAGGGACCGCGCAGCGCCGACCCGCCGGGCGGGAGCTGCACCACCACCCGGGTGGGGAGGATCAGCCCGTTGGCTCCCATGCCGCGAAGCAGGGCGAGTCCCTGGCCCGATTCGGAGCCCGACGGAAACCAGTTGCGCGCCGGCAGCCCGATGCGGATCTGCGTGAGAGGGAGCATCAGCAGGCCCACGATGCCGGCGCCGATCGCGATAGCGCGCCACGGACGGTGACCCAGCCAGCGCGCCCAGCGCTCCCATCCGGTCGGAGCGTGTATCCGAGCCAGCGGCCGCGCGAGCCAGCGAGGGCGGTCGATGTCGCGTCCCAGCAGTGTCAGCGTGGCGGGCAGAAAGGTGGTCGCCAGCAGGACGGCGACCGCCACCACCAGCAGCCCGCCGATCCCGACCGAGCGCGTCTCGACGAGCGGCGTGGTAACGAGCGCGCCGAAGCCGACCACCACGATGAGGCCCGACGTCATGACGGCGGATCCCGCCGTGCGGATCGTCCGGATGGCGGCATCGACCGGGGAGAGCCCGCGATTCAGCTCTTCGCGGAAGCGGGTGACGATGAGCAGCGAGTAGTCGATGCCCACGCCCAGCCCGACCATCGTCGTGATGTTGAGAACGAACACCGACATCGTCCAGAAGTGCGCCAACACCGTGAGCAGGCCGAGGGCGATCGTAATGGCCAGCAGCCCGACGATCACGGGGAGCGTGGCGGCGACGAGCGCGCCGAACGCCAGGATCAGCACGAGCAGCGTCAGCGGCAAGACGCGTCGCTCGCCCGCGGTCGTGTCTTCCGCGCTGGTCGTCCGCACGTCGTGATCCAGCGCGGCGCTCCCGGTGACCATGAGCTCGAAGCCGGCAGCGGCCGGCAGGCGGCGCAACGCGGCATGGAGGCTGTCGCGCAGCACCGGGACGAAATCCTTGGTGATGTCGCCGGTCCGCTCTCGGGCGAGCGCGGCGAGCAGGAACGTCGTCCGGCGATCGGTGCTGACGAACACCGAATCGGCGACGGTTCTCGTGGAGACGACCTGCCGCACCGACGGCTCGCGGGTCGCGACGGCTGACAGCGTATCCAGGACGGCGATGAAGCGGGAGTTGCCGACGGTCACGGGGCCCCGCACTACGATGGCGAGATACTCGGCGAACGGACTGGGGAACGCGGCGTCGATCAGATTGGACGCGCGCGACGATTCGGTGGGGCGCTCGGGACCGCCGCGCACCGCAAGGACGCGTTGGACATGCGCGGCCCGCGGCACGAGCAGCGCTGCAAACGCCACCCATGCCGCGATCACCACCCAGCGAAACCGAATGAGCAGGCGGGCGGGCAGTGCGATCATTCAGCGTCCAACCATAAGCAGGCCACAATCATAGACCGCGTCGGAGGGCAAAGCTAGCGGCGCGGCTCGGGCGCCGGTCATATTTGCAGATATGGAATCGCAGCAGCGCATGCGCCTCGTCGCCCTGCTCATCGGCCTGATGGTGATCGCCGTGGCGTGGGACGTCGTGGGGGGACATCGCGCCGCCGCTCCGCCGCCGCCGCCGCCGCCGCCGCCGGTGGCGAGTCCCCAGCCGCCGCCGACCTCGGGACGCAGCCAGACCGGGAGCGAGATCGTGCCCGCCGAATCGGGCGGGGCGAGCTCGCTGGACATCGTGGCGCGCGCCGACATGCGGCGGCGCATCCGCTCCAGCTTCCCCCTCACCTACCTCAGCATCATCGTCGCCGAGTCGAGCGACTCGATGCTCCATCGCTGGGACGACCGGTTGGACCGGCCCGTGCACGTATACCTGGCACCCGGCAAGGCCACCAACTTCCGCCCCGAGTTCCTGGATGCCGTGCGCGGAGCCTTCGCGCGCTGGGAGGAAACCGGCCTCCCGGTCCGGTTCGACCTGGCGGCTGATTCCGCGAATGCCGAAGTCCGGTTCACGTGGCGCACGCAATTCGACATCGATCGGACGGGGGAAACGGATCTCGAGTGGGACCGCGACGGTCACCTGCAGTCGGCGATGGTCACGATCGCGACGTTCGACCCCGACGGGCGTCCCCTCGGCAACGACGACGTCCGGGTCGTGGCGCTGCACGAGATCGGCCATCTTCTCGGGCTCGATCACTCGCCCGATTCCACGGATCTCATGTTCGCCAAAGCGGTGGTGCGGGATCTGTCGCCGCGCGACATCCGGACCGCTCAGCTCCTCTACGCCCTGGCCCCCGGCAGCCTGCGATAGGAGGCCGGCGGGTTCCAGGGTATATTCCCCGCCGGAGCCTGCCGCATGTCCCGCCGCGCGATCCCCCTGCTGAACGACGACGCCGTTACTGGTGGAGCCACGACGCTCGCCCGCCAGCTGGACGTCCGCGTGCGCCCGGGAGAGCTCGTGCAATCGCTCCCGGACGGGGCCGTCCGGTGCGTCGCGTGCGGCCATCGCTGCCTCGTGCGACCGGGCCGCCGCGGAATCTGCCAGGTGCGCTTCAATCGCGACGGCACGCTCTACGTACCCACCGGCTACGTCGCTGCCCTGCAGTGCGACCCCATCGAGAAGAAACCGTTCTTCCACGTGCTCCCGGGAAGCGACGCGCTCACCTTCGGGATGCTGGGCTGCGACTTTCACTGCGGATATTGTCAGAACTGGCTCACGTCCCAGGCGCTGCGGGATGCGGCGGCCGGGGTGCTCCCCAGTGATGTGACCCCCGCCGGCCTGGTGGAGCTGGCGGGTCGCCGCGGCGCGCGGCTGATCGCCTCGTCCTACAACGAGCCGCTGATCACCGCGGAGTGGGCGGTGGAGGTGTTCCGGGCCGCGCGCCCCGCCGGGCTGCGCTCGGCGTTCGTGTCGAACGGCAATTGCACGCCGGAGGTCCTCGACTACCTCCGACCCTGGACCGACGCCTACAAGATCGACCTCAAGGCCATGAGCGACCGCCGCTATCGCGAGCTGGGCGGCGTGCTGCAGCACGTGCTCGACGCCGTTCGACTCGTGCACGAGCGCGGGTTCTGGCTGGAGATCGTGACGCTGATCGTGCCCGGTTTCAACGACGACGAGGCCCAGCTCGGCGCCGCCGCCGAGTACATCGCGTCGGTGTCGCCCGAGATCCCGTGGCACGTGACCGCCTTCCACCAGGACTACCGCATGACGGAAGCCGCCAATACGACGGCGGCGATGCTGGAGCGCGCCTGCGAGATCGGCGCGGCGGCGGGGCTCAAGTTCATCTATGCCGGCAATCTCCCCGGCCGGGTGGGACGCTGGGAGCACACCTGGTGTCCCGATTGCGGTGACCTGCTGATCGAGCGCCACGGCTACGCCATCCGGCGCCAGCGCGTGGGCGCGGACGGCAATTGCCCCTCCTGCGGACGTCACATTCCTGGAATCTGGTGCTAAGCCTGCTGACCCTGCTGCAGGCGGCGGCGCCGGGCCTGGGCGCCGCCACCGTAGACCCGATCGTCCGCGACGGTGTCCGCGCCGGGGCCTACCCCGGCGCCGTGGTGGCCGTCGGGACCGCGGATTCCGTCCTCTACCTCAAGGGCTACGGCCGGCTCACCTGGTCGGCGGCGAGCGCCCCGGCCGAGCCCGAAAGCACTGTGTACGACCTCGCCTCGGTGACGAAAGTCGTGGCCACCACCACCGCGGTGATGCTGCTGGTGGATCGGGGCCGCGTGGCGCTCGATGCGCCCGTGGTGCGCTACCTGCCCGAGTTCGCCGGCGCCGGCACCGCGGTGATCACGGTGCGCGAGCTGCTGGCGCACACGTCGGGGTTGCGCGGCGATCTCCCGATCGCCGCGATCCGGGGGGCACCGGACGCCGCGAGCCTGCTGCGCCTGGTGTACGCGGAGACGCCGCGTTTTCTCCCGGGCACGCGCGTGCTGTACAGCGACCTGAACGCGGTCCTGCTGGGCGAGATCGTGCGCCGCGCCAGCGGCGAGGACCTGGACGCGTTCGTCGCGCGTGAGGTGTTTACGCCGCTCGGCATGACCGAGACGCGCTACCGGCCGCCCCGTGGCCTCATGAGCCGGATCGCTCCGACCGGGCTGTGGCGCGGCCACCCGGTGGCCGGAGTCGTGAACGACCCCACCGCCTGGAAACTGGGCGGCATCTCCGGCAACGCCGGGGTCTTCAGCACCGCCCGGGACGTGGCGCGGTTCGCCCAGTTCGTGCTGCGCGGCGGCGTGACGGCCGACGGGCGGCGGCTCCTCCGGGCGGAGACCGTGCGCGCGTTCACCACGCGCGCGGCGTATTTCGGACCGCGCACGGAAGCGCGCGCGCTCGGGTGGCAGGCCGTGCCGACCGGAGAACAGGTGAGCAGCGCGGGGAGCCGGTTCGGTCCCCGCAGCATCGGGCACACGGGGTGGACGGGGACCTCGTTGTGGATCGATCCGGACCGCGGTGTGTTCGTGGTGCTGCTCACCAATCGAGCGTTTGCGCCCCGGAGCCGCGAGCCGTTCACCGTCCTCAAGCGGGTCCGCGGCAGGCTGGCGGATCTGGCTGCGGAGGCGATGGATGCCCGCGCGCGGTGAAGCGCCGACGCTGATCTTCGACGGAGCGTGCGAGCTGTGCCGCCGCGCGGTGGAGCTGCTGCGCGGCTGGGACCGGGAACATCGGCTTCGGTTCGTTCCGTTTCAGGACGAGGAAGCGATCCGGGAGTTCGATCTCGCGCTTCCCGCGCTGGCCGCCGCCATGCACCTGGTCCTGCCCGACGGTCGCGTGTTCGCGGGAGCGGACGCGGTGCCGGAGCTGGGGCGGTTGTTGCCGGGGAAGCGCTGGTGGGTCTGGGGGTTCGCCGTCCCCGGGGTGCGGTCGTTGGCGCGGCGCGTGTACGCCCGGATCGCCCGGCGCCGGCACTGCGCCGTCCGGGGGCTCCCGGCGGCGGCGCCCCACGAGCAGATTGGTCGAATGAGGAGATCGGTGTGACGGAAGAGACGACGGTGGAGAGCGCGGTGCGCACCGCGTTACGCTCGGTGAAGGACCCCGAGCTGAATCTCAACATCATGGATCTGGGGCTCGTCTACGACGTGGACCTGGACGACGGCAACGTGCACATCCGCATGACGCTCACGTCGCCCGGGTGCCCGGCCGGCCCGCAGATCATGAACGACATTCACAAGACGCTGCGCACGCTGGACGGCGTCAAGGACGTGGACATCGAGATCGTGTGGGAGCCTTACTGGACCCCGGAGAAGATCGAACCGAAGATCCGGGCCATGATGGGATTCTGATCGCCCCTTCCTAGGTCAGCGCCGGCAGCAACGCCTCCCCCAACACCGTCACCTGCCAGCGGCGCAGATCGCTCACCTGTGCCAGTTCGGCCTGGTCACGCGGGCGCGCGCGCGCGATCAGCTCGAGCGTCGACTTGCCACACAGCACGCCAGGGTCGAGCCCGATGCGCTGCGCGACGGCGTTGCGGGCCGTCTTGAGCCGCTCGACGCGCGCCTCCAGCTCGGGATCACGTGCCACCCGGGGTCCCCGCTCCCGCTTCGGCAGCTCGTCCTCGGACAGGGCCAGGGCCCGGCTCACCGCGATCACGAGGGGCTGGCCGTAGCGCCGCGCCAGACTCGCGGGCAGCCCGCGGACCTGGCCCAGCGCGTCGAGCGAGCGCGGCAGCGCTTGGCTCACGGCGAGCAGCGCCTCGTTGCCGATGATACGGAACAGCGCGGTATCGCGCTCCGCGGCCACGGTGTCGCGCCAGGCGACCAGCTCGCGAAGAGCGGCCAGCTGGCGCGGTTGCAGCGCTTTGGCACCCTTGATCCGCGTATACGCTTCGGCGCCGTCCGCGCTCCCGGGACCCGACCAGCGCAGATCCTCCAGGCGCACGAACTCCTCCTCCGCCCAGGCGAGCCGTCCCGCCGACTCGAGGCGGGCGCGCAGCGCGTCGCGCAGGGTGGGGAGGTGGCGAGTATCGTCCGCCGCGTACGCGAGCATCGCGGGCGAGAGGGGGCGCAGCGACCAGTCGGCGCGCTGATGCGTCTTGGCGAGGCGCACACCGGCGAACTTCTCCAGCAACGCGGCGAGCCCGATCGCCGGCTCGCCGAGCAGCTGGGCGGCGATGCGCGTGTCGAACAGGCGCCGGGCCCGGAACTGATAGTCGCGGTCCAGGATCCGCAGATCGTAGTCAGCGTCGTGGAACACCTTCTCCACCGCGGGATCGGCGAGCAGCGCGCCCAGGGAGCTCAGGTCGTGGAGCGCCAGGGGGTCGATGATCGCGGTGGCGCTGCGGGTGGAGAGCTGGACGAGGTAGACCCGGTCGACGTAGCGGTGGAAGCTCGCCGCCTCCGTATCGACGGCCGCGAGCGGGGCGGCACGGGCGGTGGCGATGACTTCGTCGAGCGCGGCCGGCGTGTCGACGTAGCGGTAGCCGGTCACTCTTCTCCTTTACCGAGCTGCTCCAGGCCGCCGGCGATCTCCTCGAGCGCCTTGGCGAGCGTCTTGTAGAACTCCGGGTCCGGCGGCTGGGGTGCGCCGCCCAGCGGATCGCCCGCGCACTTGCGGGCCGCGCGGGCGGCGTGGCGGATGTAATCGGTCGGTACGCGCATGAGGCAAAGATAGCGTATGGTTCGTCCCGTGACGGGAATCGTGCGGGTGACCGGAGCCGGAGCGACGCTCGCTGTCCACGTGCGCGGCGAGGGCCCTCCTGTGTTGTTCGTGCACGGATTTCCGCTCGATCATGCGATGTGGAGCCAGCAGCTCGCGGCGCTGTACGGTTGGCGCTGTATCGCTCCGGACCTGCGTGGGGCCGGAGATTCGGACGTCCCGTCGGAGGATTACACGATGGGCCGATACGCGGACGATCTGCGTGCCGCGTGCGATGCGCTGGACGTCCCAGACGCCGTGTGCTGCGGGTTCTCCATGGGGGGATACGTCCTCTTCGAGTTCCTGCGGCGCTACCGCTCGCGCGTGCGGGCTCTGGTGCTGTGCGACACTCGGCCCGAGGCGGACACGGTCGAAGGGAAGCGGGCCCGGGACGAGAATGCCGCGCTGGTCGAGCACGATGGGGTCGGGGCGCTGGCCGATCGGGTCGTGCCGAAGCTGTTCGGGGCGGCGACGCGGGCCGGCCGTCCGGAGCTCGTGGAACAGGTGCGGGAGATGGCGCGGCGCCAGCCGGCGGCAGGAGTGATCGGGGCGCTGCGCGCGATGCGGGACCGACCCGATTCAACCGTGCTGCTCGGCGGGGTCACCGTGCCGACACTGGTCGTGCACGGGGCTGAGGATGAGGTGGCTCCTCCGGCCATCGCCCGCGCGATGGCCGCGCGGATTCCGGGCGCACGTTACGTCGAGCTGGGGGGCGCCGGACACCTGGCGCCGCTGGAGCAGCCCGAGGGGGTCAGCCAGGCGCTACAGGAGTTTCTCGGAGAGTTGTAGGCCGGTGCTACTTCGCGCCGCGCTCCGGCGAGGGTTTGCCCGGCGGGTTGGCGCTCTGGAATACATCGCGGTTCTTGGCGATGTAGGATTTCCACTGCGGCGGCGTGTCCTCTTCGGGAAAGATCGCCGTCACCGGACACTCCGGCTCGCACGCCCCGCAGTCGATGCACTCGTCGGG
>DATDED010000443.1:0-1980 GCA_036523455.1 Gemmatimonadales bacterium | reverse complement strand
ATTGGTGACCGGGCAGCTCAACCGGATCGGGCGTCACAAACCGTAATCAAACGTGTCGGACAGAATCGGTGGATGGTGTAGGGGCGCAGCCTGCTGCGCCCCTATGCGTTTGTCGGCAGCACTTGCATTGCTCGTGGCGCTGAACGCTGCGGCCGTTCCGGCTGCGGCCCAGATGCGAGCCTCGCTCGGGGTCGGTGTCGGCACCGTGCGCACAGAAACAGGATCGACCTTCAGCGCGGCTTCGCTCTCCCCTTCCGTGCGATACACGACCCCCACGCTGCTGGCCCAAGCGTCGGGCTTCGTCGCTTCGCTCCCCGCTGGGGCGTGGGCTGGCCACGGGAGTCTACACTTCTGGGGCACGACGCCGCGCATGGCGGGCCGGTTCCGCCTCGGCGCCGAAGGGATCCTCACGGGCACGACCCGAACCGGGGGCGCTTGGACCGCTGCGGCCCATGGCCTGGGCGAACTGCTCTGGTCTGCGCACCGGTGGGGGTTCGGCTTGGGTGCCGGCCCCTCGACGGGGTGGATCGCCAACGACCCAACGCGGTTTGTGGCGCTCCATACACGGGCCCGCGCCTGGTGGCGGCCGCGCGGGCGCGCAGGCGCAACCGAATGGCAGGCTTCCGTCGAGCCCACACGCTTCTTCGGCGAATGGTTCACCGATCTCGGTGCGGGCGTCACCCTTCGGCGCGGCCCAACCGCGCTGTCGCTGTCGACCGACGCCCGGCTATCGAAAGTGTACGGGTCGACCGGCGCGGGGAACGCGTTCCTCCAGGTGTTCGTCGGACCCCTCGTGTCGTTCGAGCTGGGCGGTGGCAGCTATCTGCGCGAGCCCTATCAAGGGTTCCCGCGGGGACGTTTCTTCTCCATCGGAGCGCGAATCGGTTCGACGCGCCCGGCCCGCGCGGCGGCCCCGAAGCAGCCGGGTCCGCTCGTCCCCCAGAGGCGCGGTGACAGCCTCGTCGTGCGGTTCCGATTCCGCGACGTGCAGGCTGTCGCGATCGCGGGGGACTGGGACAGCTGGCAGCCCCACCCTCTGCGTCCAGTCGGAGACAACCTGTGGGAGGGAGCGTTCGTCCTCTCGCCCGGGCGGTATCGCTTCAACCTCCTGGTAGACGGCCGGACTTGGGTAGTGCCGGGTGGCGTGGCGACCGTCCCGGATGGGGCCGGTGGCATGGTGGGGGTGCTGCTCGTGCGTTAAGAGCCGTCGCAGCCCGAATGCCCCGGGGACAGCAGCATCGCGTGCTGTGAATTCCACTGTGAGTTTCTCACGACACTCGGTTGATCTCCGGGCTGCTGGTACGACACCGATGCCCAGAACCTCGCGTGATTACTACTTGGGGTTGTAACTCGGTGCCCTAACGAGTCGCATGGGGTTCAGGGGGTCGCGGGTTCAAATCTTAGACGGTGCGGGGTCGCCACGGCTCGTGTGTGTGCGCGAGCCAGACCAGCTCGGGGTCGAGCGCGCGCACCCGCAGCTGGCCTTCGGTGTGCGGCTCGTCGAGCTCGCCAAACCAAACCGCCACGTCGCCGCCAATGACGACCGGGCGCCCGCCAGTCTCGACGACGACGACCTGCATGCCGCGTGTGTGGCCCGGCGCCGGGACGAGCCGGAGCCCGGGAAGCAGCTCGAGCTCGCCGTCGACCGGCACGTAACGCACGCCGGGCGCCTCGACCCACTCGCGAATGGTGTAGTCGGCCTCGTTGCGCGCGTCGTCCAGCTCCTGACGCTGGACGTAGATCGGCTTGCCGGCGAAGAGGTGGTTGCCGCCGCAGTGGTCGAAGTGGAGGTGGGTGTTGACGACGATGTCGATGCCGGCGAGGTCGAAGTTCTGCTTACTCAGTGGACGGAGGCGGGGATCGAGGTCGGCCACCGCCGGGTGCAGCTCCGTCATGCCGGTGTCGACCAGCACGCGCGCATCGGGATGGTCGATGACGTGCACGTAGACCGGCATCCGCTCGCCCTCGGCGAGCAGGTCG
>DATDED010000442.1:0-6523 GCA_036523455.1 Gemmatimonadales bacterium | reverse complement strand
TGGCGCGGCGCGCCATAAGGAGTTAGCGATGCCGGGCTTGCGCTCCGGGCGGCATGTGGCGCCGGCGCAAGCTGGAGGCAGGGGCTCGGAGGCGACCTCCAAGGGGTGGGGTGCGGAGATGTCTTGGAGGTTGCCGAAGGACCCCTGTCTCTCCAGCGAAGCGTCGAGCGCCGATACCGGATGCCGCGCTCTAGCCAGCGAAGCCCTCTCCGCCCATCTTCAGGCACCCCCTTCAAAGAGTTCCATGCCCGAGCTGCTCACCCGGCTCCAGTCAGCCCTGGCGGACCGCTACCGCCTCGACCGAGAGATCGGCGCCGGTGGAATGGCGACCGTCTATCTGGCCCAGGACATCCGCCACGACCGCAAGGTCGCCCTGAAGGTGCTCCGCCCCGAGCTCGCGGCCGTGATCGGCGCCGAACGGTTCCTGGCGGAGATCAAGCTCACCGCGAACCTGCAGCACCCGCACATCCTGCCGCTCTTCGACTCGGGCGAGGCCGACTCCTACCTCTTCTACGTGATGCCGTTCATCGAGGGCGAGACCCTCCGCGACCGGCTCAACCGGGAAAAGCAGCTTCCCGTCGGCGAGGCGGTGCAGCTCGCCGGCGAGGTGGCCTCGGCGCTCGACTACGCACACCGTCGCGGCGTCGTCCACCGCGATATCAAGCCCGAGAACATCCTGCTCCACGACGGGCAGGCGCTCGTGGCCGACTTCGGCATCGCGCTCGCCGCGAGCAAGGCCGGCGGGACCCGGATGACCGAGACCGGGATGAGCCTCGGCACGCCGGCCTACATGAGCCCCGAGCAGGCGATGGGGGAGCGGGAGATCACGG
This sequence comes from Gemmatimonadales bacterium, assembly GCA_036523455.1. GTDB lineage: Bacteria > Gemmatimonadota > Gemmatimonadetes > Gemmatimonadales > GWC2-71-9 > DASTHG01. Next base: position 5,693 of record DATDED010000442.1, on the reverse strand, counting down.
CGCGGAGCGACGTCTACGCGCTGGGCTGCATGACCTACGAGATGCTGGTGGGCGATCCGCCGTTCACGGGGAGCACCGCGCAGGCCATCGTCGCCAAGGTGCTGACGGCGGCACCGATCGCTCCGACGGAGCTGCGGAAAACCGTTCCGCCTTCCATCGAAGCCGCCGTGCTCGTGGCGCTCGAGAAGTTGGCTGCCGACCGGTTTGCCTCGGCGGCCGAGTTCGCCGCGGCACTGGCTGGCGGCACGGCCGCGCACACGCATCCTCGGCTCGCTCGCGTCGCCGGGGTGACTGCGGGCCCATGGCGGCGGGTCAGTGCTATCCTGGGCGGCCTCACGCTGGCGCTGATCGGGATCCTGGCGTGGGCGCTGACCCGCCATGGGGAATCCGCCGGGCCGAGCGTGTTCGACGCAGCGCTCCCCGACGTTGGCGCGATGACCTTCGCCGCCACGACGGCCGCGACCGCGTACGGCACGCCGCTGCGCAACATCGGTATCTCACCGGGAGGAGACTTCGCGGTGTACGCCGCCAAGCAGGGCGATTCGACCCTGCTTTGGTACCGGAGCCTGAGAGACGCCACCGCGCATCCCATCGCCGGGACCCGCGGCGCGACCGTCCCGCGGGTTTCCCCCGACGGCGCCCGCATCGCCTTCCTCGTGGGCGGCCAGGTGATGGTGATCCCGGTTGACGGGGGTGAGCCCCGCCGCCTGCTGGATGGTCACAGTCCGACCTCCCTTGCATGGATCTCGCGCACCACGCTGCTGGTGAACGACATCGATGGGAACCGGTTGAGTTGGCTGGATCCGGAGGCCGGGCTGCAGCGCAGCATCAAGATCCTCCGCTGCTTCTCCGGGGACTGGATTTCCGAAGACGGGCAGTTGCTGTGCACGATCAATGGGGCCGCTTATGTGGAGGCCCCCGAAACGGGAACCCGTTGGAGCGTCCGCGTGGCCCGGCCCGATGGATCCGCCGGGGGCCCGCTCAACGGATCGGCGTTTCGCCTGGTGCAGGGAGACTACCTGGTCTATGTCTCTCCCGACGGGGACCTCCGCGCGGCGCCGTACGACCGGAAACGACATCTGGCCGGCCGCTCGGTGACGCTGCAGAGCGGCGTCCGGCGCGAGGGCGCGGGCGACGCGCAATTCGATCTGTCGGCGGAAGGGACGCTCGTCTGCGCGCCCGGCGCTGATGCGACGGTGGGTCACCTGGTGCGGCTGAGCCGCGGCGGCGCCCCCGTTCCATTCCCAATCGATTCGGCGGCATTCCAGCGCTTCGACCTGAGTCGGGACGGCCGGTGGCTGGCGGCCGTGGTGCAGGTCTCCGATGGGCAGGAGTTGCGGATCTACGACCTGCGCAACGGACAGCGTACTATGTGGATGCGCGACGAGGTGATCCGTCACGCGCTGTGGACTCCCGCCGGCGACCGGCTGATCGTGGGCGTCCGCGACTCGACCCGCTGGTCCATCCTGTCCGGAACTCCCGGGTCGGGCGCCGCGCCCGACACCCTGTTCACCTCCGTCGGTCCCTTCAGTCCCGATCCGATCGACATTCCGGCTGGCAACTTCGCGTTGGCGCAGGACTTTGGGGGGTTCGTCGCCCTGCGGTTCGATCCCACGGCATCCCGGCCTCGGCTCGACACGGCCGCGACCGACGCCATGTTCTCGTCGGTGTCGCCCGACGGTCGACACTTCTTGTCTGAAGCATCCGACGAGCGGCGGGTCATCGTCACCTCGTACCCGGTAGCGGGGCGCCGTTGGCAGGTCGCGTCGGACGGGGTCGAGCCGCTGTGGCTCTCGTCCACTGAGGTGCTGTACCGCTCGGGCGTGGACTGGTATCTGGCCCGACTGAACCCGGTGACCGGAGAGCCGATGGGTGCGGCAACGTTTTGGGCGCGCGATCCGCGTTTCTCCGACACCTCCGGTTGGTCGAACCGTCCCTCGCACGACGGCGGGATCATTTACGTGCAGGGTCCCCAACAGATCAGCGCTTCGTATCTCCGCGTCGTTCCCAACTGGGTCGCGCGTATGAAACAGGCCGTCGATGGGGCGAACCGATGACTGCTCCTCTCGACCGGCTCGCCGCCGCCCTCGCCGACCGCTACAAGATCGAGCGGGAGCTGGGGCAGGGCGGCATGGCCACCGTGTACCTGGCCGAGGACGTGAAGCACCACCGCAAGGTCGCGGTGAAAGTGCTCAGGCCCGAGCTGGCCGCCACGATGGGGTCCGACCGCTTTGCCCGGGAGATCGAGGTCGCCGCCCGACTCACCCATCCGCACATCCTCGGCCTCATCGATTCCGGCGACGCCGAGGGCTTCTTCTACTACGTCATGCCCTACGTAGAGGGGGAGACCCTCCGGGACCGCCTGGCGCGGGCCGGCGAGCTGCCGGTGCCCGACACGGTGCGCCTGCTGGGGGAGATTGCCGACGCCCTGGCGGTGGCGCATCACGCGGGTGTCGTCCATCGCGATATCAAGCCGGAGAACATCCTGCTGTCGGGCCGGCATGCGATGGTCATGGACTTCGGCGTCGCCAAGGCGGTGACCGAAGCCTCCGGTCGCCAGCAGCTCACGACCGCGGGTGTGGCGTTAGGCACCCCCGCTTACATGGCGCCGGAGCAGGCCACCGCCGATCCCCACCTCGATGGCCGGGTGGACATCTATGCGCTGGGGGTGGTGGGCTACGAGATGCTCACCGGCCATCCGCCGTTCCACGGGCTCGACCCACAACAGACGCTGGCCGCGCATGTGACCCAGGCGCCCGTGGTGGTGGGGCAGCAGCGTCCGGGCCTCTCGCCAGCATTGGAGAGCGTGGTGATGCGCTGCCTGGCGAAGCGGCCCGCAGACCGCTGGCAAACGGCGGACGAGCTGGTGGCGGCGTTGGAGCCGCTGGCTACGCCGAGCGGTGGCATGACGCCGACCCACACCAAGCCGATCGCCGTGGTGGCGGCAGCGGCGGGACCGCCGCGGCGGCTGGCCTATGGCGTTGGCGTGGCGGCGTTGGTCGCGGTGCTGGGATGGGTAGGGTGGCGCGCACTCAAGCCCGGACCCTCCGTGATCAGGATCGCCAATATCCGGCAGGTCAGCCGAGAGCCCGAGCCCGAGATTCACGTAGCCATCTCCCCCGATGGGCAAGAGGTGGCATACCAGTCGGGCTACGCCAATAGCCCCCACATCGTGGTGCGCGATGTGACCGGGGGCCGGCCACTCCCGCTCACTGGCGACTGGCAGGGAGCGCAGCTCTTTCCGGCGTGGATGCCGGATGGCCGGAGCATCACGTTCTTGAACGCGGGGACGACCACCGACCACGAGGCGGGCCCATGGAAACTGCCGCGTCTGGGCGGGCAAGCCGTCGCCCTCGACTCGGCGGACCAGCTGCTGCTGAACCGCGGTTTCACGATCGTCGTCCGCGGCGACAGCGCCTTCGCTCGACGCGCCGATCGCGGCGAGACGCTCCTTCGTGCAGGGCTCCAGGGGCTTCATTCGGCTGTGTGGCGCATGGATGGCAGCGCCCTCGCCTATGTCGTCGGGAACACGGAATACCTCGGTAACTGGGGCAACGTGGCCCCGAGCGAGATCTGGGTGACGCCGATCGGGGGCACGCCGGTCCGGGTCACCGATAGCACATCGCTCAACGTGAGCCCCGCGTGGCTGCCCGACGGCACGCTGCTGTTCGTCTCCAATCGCGACGGCGCGCGCGACATCTACGCCGTGCGGCTGGATCGGTCGGGGGCCCCCCGTGAGCGCCCGCTGAGACTCACGACTGGCCTCGAGGCGTACTCTGTTGCTGTTTCCGCCGACGGCCGCACCGCGGCGTACGACCGGTTCATCCTCCGGCGCAACATTTACGCCATCCCCATTCCGAAGAGCGGCAGTGTGTCGCTGCGTGATGCCCGCGCCATCACCACCGGCAGCCAGACGATCGAGAACCTGGACCTCTCCGCCGACGGAAAGTGGCTGGCGTTCGACTCGAACATCGAGGGCAATCAGGAGATCTTCGTGATGCCGGCCGGCGGTGGTGAGCCGAGGCAGGTGACCCGTGGACCCGGGGACAACTTCAGTCCCGACTTCTCTCCCGACGGCCGCGAGATCACGTTCCACTCAACTCGGAACGCCACCCGGGACATTTACGTCATCAACACGGACGGCTCCGGCGAGCAGCGGCTCAGCAGTGATGGAGAGCAGTCGTACCATCCAGCGTTTTCACCTGACGGCCTGAGCATTGCCTACGGCAACACATCGGGGACCATCGACCTGTTGCATCGCGACGCTCGTGCTGCCCCGTGGCAGGCACCAAAGCGGTTGTCGATCGACACCGGGTTTGCGCCGAGATGGTCTCCGGACGGATCCCGCCTGACGTACGACATCAGGACAGACCGGGGTGGCATCGGGATCTTCCCGCTGGGCGGCACCGCGCGGATGGTCATTGCCGGTAGAGGCCTCTGGCCCGATTGGTCAGTCGACGGCCAACTGATCTACTTCCGGGCCAAAGGTCCCGACAATATCGAAGGGGTCTATGCGGTCGCCGCCAATCGGGGCACGCCCCGACTGCTCGTCCGGTTCGACGACCCTGCGCAGTCGGTGTTCCCCGGATCGGTCCTGGTGGGCAACGGGATGTTCTACTTCGCGGTGGGTGAGGTGGAGAGCGACATCTACGTGATGGACCTGGAGACTCCGTGGCCGAGCCCGTCACGCGTCTCGCCGCGGCCCTCGCCGACCGCTACCGCATCGAGCGCGAGCTCGGTGCGGGCGGCATGGCCACGGTGTACCTCGCCCAGGACCTGAAGCACGACCGCAAGGTGGCGATCAAGGTGCTCCGCCAGGAGCTCGCTGCCTCATTGGGCGCTGACCGCTTCCTGCAGGAAGTCCACATCGCGGCGCAGCTACAGCACCCCAATATCCTGACCCTGATCGACTCGGGCGCAGCCGACGGCTTCCTGTTTTACGTGATGCCCTACGTCGAAGGGGAGACCCTTCGAGCCAAACTCACCCGCGATGGGGAGTTCCCGGTGGCCGACGCGGTGCGGATCCTGCGCGAGGTGGCCGATGCATTGGCCTACGCCCACGCGCATGGGCTCGTGCATCGGGACGTGAAACCGGAAAACATCATGCTGTCGGGCCGCCACGCCCTGGTGATGGACTTCGGCGTCGCCAAGGCGGTGAGCGAGGCGACCGGGCGGCAGTCGCTCACCACCGTCGGCGTGGCGCTCGGCACGCCCACCTACATGGCCCCCGAACAGGCGACCGCCGATCCGCATGTGGATCATCGCGCCGACCTCTACGCGCTTGGGGTCATCGCCTACGAGCTGCTCACCGGACGGCCTCCGTTCACCGGGAATACGCCGCAGCAGGTGATCGCCGCCCATGTGACCCAGGCGCCCGATGCGGTGACCCGTCACCGGGCCGCCGTGCCGGCGCCACTCGCCGACCTCGTCATGCGCTGCCTCGAGAAGAAACCGGCCGACCGGCCCCAGAGCGCGCAACTGCTGCTCGACCGCCTTGAGGAATTGGCGACGCCGACAGGCGGGATCACACCGGCGGGGATGGCGCCGCATCCTGCCGTGCGCCGCTCGCGGACGTCGATGTATCTCGTCTCCGGGCTCCTCCTCGTGGCGGCGCTCGGCGGCCTCTGGGCCTGGCGCCGCCATGCGGGGCCCGCCGCCGCCGCGGGCCCGATGCGCCTCGTGGTCGTTCCCTT
>DATDED010000441.1:0-4581 GCA_036523455.1 Gemmatimonadales bacterium | reverse complement strand
ATCGCCTTCGTCCTTCAGGAGGCGTACGACCCGGCCGGCGGCGAGTGGGGCAATGCCGATGTCGCGGATCTCGACGGTGCCGGCCACTTCCAGGCGGTTCGTCGGGGCGGCACACGCGCACAACAGAAGAACAGCGTCGAGCAAAAGCGTCGAGCGACATCGTCGAGCAGGACCGTCGAGCGAATACGTCCGCGCTCGACGATCTCGCTCGACGTTGTCGCTCGACGACTCTGCTTGACGCATCTAGGGTTTTGGTTTCAGCCAGTTGAGGGGATCGAGCGCGATCTGCCCCGGGCCCCGGATCTCGAAGTGCAGGTGCGGGCCCTGCTCGGTCGTGCCGCCGCCGACGTGACCGAGCAGCTGTCCCCGGATCACGCGGTCGCCCTTGGAAACCGCCGCGTCGTTGAGCGAGGCGTAGATCGTGTAGAAGCCGCCGCCGTGATCCACGATCACCGTCGTGAGGTAGGTGCCGAGGGGGCCGACCAGGGCGACCGTCCCGGGCGCGACCGCCTTCACGGCCGTGCCCTCGTCCGCGGCGATACCGATGCCATGCCAGGTGATGCGCGTGTTGTCGGGCCCCGCGGCCGGGCCGAAGTCGTAGACCACGCGGCCGGTCACGGGCCAGTCGAGCGAGCCCAGACTCCCGCTCGTGATCGCGCCGGTCGTCGGGACGGCGCCGCGGGCCTCGGCCTCGCGGCGCGCCCGCTCGAGCCCGGCGATGGCGTTGGCGACGCGCCGCTCCTCGGCGTCGGTGGCGGTGAGCCGCTCCTGGACCCGCTCCACGTCGCGGCGGGTCTCGCGCAGCCGGCGTTGCCGCTGCGAGGCGAGATCGACGAAATGCTGCAGCTCCTCGGACCGCTCGGTGCGGCGCCGCTCCAGGGCGTCGCGGGCCTCCACCAGACCGCGCCGCTCCCGTGCGATGCGATCCCGCAGGCGGTTCATCTCGTTGGCGAGCTGGCGGTCCTGCCGGCTGATCAGGTAGAGGTACTTGTATCGCGACAGCAGGTCGCCGAAACTCTCGGCCGCGAACAGCACCTGGTAGGCGTACAGCGGGCCGCGCTTGTAGATGTCCACGAGCCGCCGCTCCGCCACGGCGCGCTTCTCGTCCAGCGCGTCCTGGGCCAGCACCAGATCTACTGTAATGCGGTCGATCGCGTCGCCCAGCTGGAGGACCTGCCGGTCCAGCTCGTTCACGATGCGGTTCGTGGTCTCTTTTTGATGCTCGAGGTTGGTCAGCTCGTCGGCGAGGCTGTGGACCTGGGCGCGCAGCCGCTCCAGATCCTGCTGCGCCTGGGTCCGCTCACGGCGGATGCCCTCCAGGCGCTGCTGATTGTCGCGCATCTGCTGCTCGAGGGTCGGGCGCTGGGCGGGAAGGGGGAAGGGGGAAGCGGGAAGGGCGGCGAGCGCGAGCGCCAGCGCGCCGACGATCGAGACCCTTCCCCCTTCCCTCTTCCCTCTTCCCCTTGTCACACGCGCCTCAAATGTCGCCCGACGCTGAGGAGGCTCCCCATCAGCCCGATGACCGTCCCGAACACCACGACGGCCAGCGCCTGCAGCGCCGTGAAGAAGGAAGAAGCGATCAGGAACCGGTTGATGAGCACGTAGGCGGCGTAGGACAAGCCGACGGCGACCAGCCCGCCGAGCAGCCCCTTGAGGGCGCCCTGGAGGAGGAACGGGCGGCGGATGAACCCGTCGGTCGCGCCCACGAGCCGCATGATCGCGATCTCCCGGCTGCGCTGCAGCACGGCCATCCGGATCGTCGTGCCGATGATGATCACGGCGACGACGGCGAAGGCCGCGCCCACCACCACGCCGACCGCGGCGGCGAGCCCGCGCAGCCGGTCCAGTTTTTCCACCCAATCGCGACCGTAGCGCACGTCGTCCACGAAGCTGAAGCTCCGCAGCCGCTCGGCGACGGCATTGACGTGGGCCGCGTCCTGGTACCCCGGCTTGAGCCTGACCTCGATGGAGGAGGGCAGCGGATTGCGCTCCATCTCGCGCAACAGGTCGCGGAATTCCACCAGCTCTCGGCGGGCGCGCGCCAGCGCGCTGTCCTCGGGCACGTAGTCGGCGGACAGCACTTCGGGAAACGCCTCGATGTCCTGCTCGGCCAGCGTGACCGTCTCGATCTGCGTCCCGGGAAGGACGTACGCGACGATCTCGACCCGCTCCGCCACCCCGCGCAGCGCCTGGCGGAGGTTCACGGCGACGAGCCCGAACAGCCCGAGCACGAACAGCGAGAACGCGATCGTGGTGACCGAGAGCGCCGACAGGAGCGGCGCGCGCCGGAAGGCGAGCAGGGCCTCGCGCACCGTCAGGGTCACGCGGGTTCGCCTCCCGCCGCAGCCTCGTCCACTGCGGAGTCGTAGACCACCGCGCCGTCCTGAAGCTCGATGACCCGATAGGGCGCCGAGCGCACGAGCTCCAGATCGTGCGTGGCCATGACCACCGCCGTGCCGCTGGCATTGATGTCGCGCAGCAGCTGGAACACACCCCGCGTGGCGCGCTCGTCGAGATTGCCGGTGGGCTCGTCCGCCAGGAGGACCTGCGGCTCGTTCACGAGGGCGCGGGCGATCGCGACGCGCTGCTGCTCCCCCCCGGACAGCTCGCGGGGGTAGGCTCCCGCCTTGGCGGCGAGGCCCACCTGGGTGAGCACGCGCATCACGCGGGCGGGTATCGCGGAGCGTCGCGCCCCGGTCACCTCGAGGGCGAAGGCCACGTTTTCCTCGGCCGTGCGGTCCTCCAGCAGCCGGAAATCCTGAAACACGATCCCCAGGCGGCGCCGCAGGTGCGGCACGTCGCGCGCGCTGATGCTCGTGACGTCGTACCCCGACACGCGCACCTCACCGCTCGAGGGTTGCTCGTCGGCATAGGTGAGCTTCAGGACGGTGGATTTGCCGGCGCCGGAGTGACCGGTGAGGAAGGCGAACTCGCCCTTCGCGATGTGGAAGGAGACGTCCTTGAGCGCGAGGCCGCCCTTCGCGTACGTCTTGAAGACGCTCGTGAACTTGATCACCTAGAGCTGTGCCAGCGCCTGGGCGAAATCCGCGATGAGGTCGTCGGCATCCTCGAGTCCGAGGGAAAATCTCAGGAACCCGTCCGGAATGCCAGCCCGGGCGCGTTCGTCGGCCGTGAGACTCTTGTGGGACGTGAGCCGCGGCTCCGAGACCAGCGTCTCCACGCCGCCCAGCGATGGCGCGTGCGCGGCGATCGTGAGGGCCCGCAGGAACCGTTCGGCCGCCCGCGCGCCACCCTTGAGCTCGAGGCCCAGCATCCCGCCATATCCTTCGAGTACCCGTTTGGCCGTCTTGTGATCACGGTGCGAGGACAGCCCGGGGTAGTGCACCGCCGCGACCTGCGGCTGGCGGCTGAACCACTCCGCCACCGCGAGACCCGTCGCGGAGTGCCGCGCCACGCGGATGGCGAGCGTCCGCATCCCGCGCTCGATGAGCCAGGCGGCGTGCGGATCGATCGCCTGGCCCCACAGCTGCATCAGCCGCCGGACTTCCTCGACGACGGACTCGGTGCCCGCCACGGCGCCGGCGATCACGTCGGTGTGACCGTTCAGATACTTCGTCGCGCTGTGGATCACGATGTCGGCCCCGTGCTCCAGCGGCCGGAAGGCGATCGGAGAGGCGAAGGTGGAGTCCACGAGGAGGGCCAGCCCTTCGGCCTTCGCCAGCGTGGCGATCGGCTCGAGGTCGATGACGCGCAGCAGCGGGTTCGTCGGCGTCTCCACGAACATCGCCCGCGTGTTCTTGCGCAGCGCTTCCTTCCAGGCGCGCGAGCGCAGCGGGTCCACGAAGGTCACCTCGATCCCGAAGCGCCCGAATTCCTCGGTGAACAGCTTGTGCACGCCCCCGTAGATCCACTCGCTGGAGATCAGGTGATCCCCCGGCCGCAGCACGGCGAGATGGGCGAGCGCGGTGGCACCCATCCCGCTCGCCACGAACAGCGCGGCCTCCGCGCCTTCCAGCCGGGCCAGCCGCCGCCCGATCTGCACCTGATTGGGGGTGTTGCCGTATCGAGTGTAGAGGACTTCGGCAGACGACCCGACGGGATTGGTGAACGTGCTGCTCTGGTAGATCGGTAAGGAGATCGGCGTCCAATCGGGTCGCGGCTCCGGCTCGCCGTGAATGGCGCGAGTGGAGAGGCCGAGCCGGCGGCGCGTCACGCGGCGACCAGCGCGACCGCGCCCCCAGCCGTCCGCGCGGCCAGCCGGCGGGCAACCAGCTCGTTCAGCAACGCCTCGGTGGATTCCGGCCGGCCCAGGCCGTCGAGCGTCCCGTCGGCCCGCTCGAGCAGCGCCGCCAGGCCGTGTCCTTCGAGGACGGGCCCGAGCGCTTCCAGGTGGGCGTCCGAGCAGCCGCGCAGCACCAGCACGTGAATCCGCTCCCGCAGCAGTTTGGCCACGATCTCGTCGGCGCAGGAGTAGTCGATGCAGCGGACGCCCGTGAAGTCCATCCGGGCCACGAACCCGGCATCGGCGGCGTACGCCTGCTCGATGTGCTCCCGGACCGCGCGGCCCGTCGCCCGGGTGACGAGGTCCGCGTACGTGGCGCGCACCGCGAGGCGCAGGAC
>DATDED010000440.1:0-2698 GCA_036523455.1 Gemmatimonadales bacterium | reverse complement strand
GGTCCGGCCCGCGCCTTGGCTGGCGTTGATCGACCGGGTGGCCATCAAGGTGCTGCCGGAGCGGCTGGCGCGCCGGGTGCGCTCGCTGGCCGACGGCATGATCGAGGGCCTCGCCGCGCTGCGCAGCCCCGGCCGCTTCGCGGCGGTGATCGGCTGGTCGCTCGTGTTGTGGCTCGTCAACGCGGCGGCGTTCGCGCTTTGCTTCCGCGCGTTTCATCTCCCCGTGCCGGCGGAAGGCGCGCTGCTGCTCCAGGGTCTCATCGGTTTCGGCGTGGCCATCCCGGCGGCGCCCGGGTTCTGGGGCGTGTTCGAGTACTGCACGCGCCTCACCCTGCAGTTCTACGGGATCGGCGCGACGCTGGCGCTCGCCTATGCCTTCGCGTTCCACCTCGCCGGCTTCATCCCGATCACGCTGCTCGGCCTCCACGCGTTGTCGCGCGCGCATCTCCATCTCGGCGACCTGCGCCGCGCCACTCCTCCGCCGGAGCCCGCCGCGTGAGCGAGATGGTGCGGATCGCGGCGCACGCCAAACTGAACCTCCTGCTGCGCGTCCTGGCCCGCGAGGCCGGCGGCCATCATCAGATCGAGACGGCGTTCGTGCTGCTCGAGCTCGCAGACGAGATCACCGTCGCGCGGACGGACACGGCAGGGCACGTCTCGCTGACCGTGGACGGCCCGGACCTCGGGCCCACCGATCAGAATCTCGCGGTGCGCGCGGCGCGCGCCGTGCTCGAAGCCACGGGCGGGAAGTTCGGTGTGGACCTGGTCCTCACGAAACACATTCCCGTGCGTGCCGGCCTGGGTGGCGGCTCGAGCGACGGCGCCGCGGTGCTCCACGCGGTGAACGCTCTCGCCCGCGGCGTGGTCCCGCGCCACGAGCTGCTGCTGATGGCCACCCGCCTCGGCGCCGACGTGGCGTTCTTCGCGAGCGGAGCGCCGGCCGCGCTCGCCTGGGGACGCGGAGAACGGCTATTCCGGATCGCACCCTGCCCCCCGCCTGCCCCGGCGCTGATCGCCGTGCCCCCGATCGCCGTGGCGACCCCGGACGCCTACCGCTGGTGGGACGAGATGCATCCCGCGCCCTCGACCCGCGGGCCGGTCGTGCTCGACGCCGAGGCGTTCGCGAGCTGGGGCGGCATCGGGCGCCTGGGCGGCAACGACTTCGAGGTGCCGGTCTTCTCGCGCCACCCCGAGTTGCGCACGCTGTACGAGCGGCTGGCACAGACCGGACCGTTGTGGGTGCGGTTGTGCGGCTCGGGCTCCGCGGTAGCCGCCGTCTATCGCACCGTGCGTGATCGCGACGACGCGGCCGCCACGGCAGCCGGGAAGAACGTGACCATGATCGCGACGACCACACGATCGGTCGCGGCACCTGGCCCGGCGTGAAGGCACGTCGCCTTGGGCTGGCCCTCGCGCTGTCGGTCGCGGCCTGCCTCGCGCATCCCTTCGAGCCGACGGGAGCGCAGCCCTTCACGCCCGCCGCGGTGTACGCCGTCTGGTGGCAACGGATGGAGACGTGCGCCGGCATCACGGCGCCGCTCGACCAGGTCGAGTGGTACGAGGTCCCGGGCGAGCAGTTCGCCACGCCGGAGGGCTCGCGCTGGGGCTGGTGGAACCCGCCGCACGAGATCTACGTCGCCATGCTTCATCTCGACGATGAGTGGCTGGTGGAACACGAGATGCTCCACGATCTGCTCCAGACCGGCGAGCACCCCGCGGTGTTCGAGACCTGCGGCGTCCGCGGGAACGCGGTGGCCGAGCCCGGGCTAGCGGGTCCGGATGTGCAGCGGAACGATCGTCGTGCCCCAGTGCAGGTTCAGCACCGCTGAGTCGGGACCGACGACGGGGAAGTAGTAGGCGAGCACCTCCATGTGACTACCCTGGACCGGGGCCGTCGTGACCCGCAGCACGTCGAACGATTCGCCGGGATAGGGCAGATGGAAGACGTGCACGGCGCGACTGAAGATCACCGTCCAGCGCGTCGAGTCGGGAATCGTCCAGAGCGTATAGGCACCCGCGGCGAGCGGCTGCCCGCCGATCAGCACATCGCGACTGAACGTGATGGTCGTCGCCGAATCCGCTCCCGGGTGCCACACCCTCCCCCATTTCACGAGCTGCCCGAATAACACCCGCCCGTGCGCCACCGGGCGGTTGTAGGAGATGCTGATGTCGGTGTAGCCCACGCGCTGGGAGACGGTGCCGTGCTGGCTGAAGGGGATGCCCTGCCCCAAGACCGTCCCGGCCCCAGCCACCAGCAGAGCGGCCGCGAGCAGGGGCTTCACTTCTTCTGCGGCTTGCACACCGCCGTCATGTCCATCGTCTCGCCCATGTCATTCGTGCCCTTCACCCGGAGCGTGGCCGTCCCGCCCTGCGCGGTGAGCGTCGCCGTCCCGGTCTCCTTGAACCTGGGCTCGTTGGCGCGCACGACGTAGGCGGCGGGCGTCCCTCCCTGCTTGGCCTTGAGACTGATCGAGATGTAGAAGCTCGGCGTCGTCCTGCCGACGGGGAGCGTGTCGGCATTGAAGTTGATGTCGATGATCTCCAGGTCTTCGCCATCGGGGAACATCAGGGTGAAGCCGTCGACGAAGCCGGCCATGTCGCGGAGCGGACCGTAGCCGCAGATCCGCGACATGCCGCTCGCCCGGTAGCTGCCGGCGTAGGTACGGCTGTTCCCCATGATGAGCGTGACATCGGTCGG
>DATDED010000439.1:0-9165 GCA_036523455.1 Gemmatimonadales bacterium | reverse complement strand
GTACACGCCCAGTTCGGCCAGAGCGGCGTGCTGGCGCTGCCCAAGCAGCTGCCGCTGGTGGTCACGCTGCGCGGCAGCGACATCCTGGGCATCGTCGGACCTGACGGCCGCTACACGCTGGCCGGCCGGATCTCGCAGGCCGTCGCCCGCTTCGCGCTGCGGCGCGCCGACGCGGTGATCGTCGTCTCGGAGCACATGACCGAGTATTTCCGGACGCCTGCCCCGGTAACCGTCCTCCCGTCCGGGATCGACTTCGAGCTGTTCCGCATCCTGCCGCGCGACGAGGCACGCGCCCGCCTGGGGTGGCCGCTCGACAAGCGGCTCATTCTCTTCGCGGGCAATCCCGAGCAGCCGCGCAAGCGGTACGCAGTCGCGAAGGCGGCCGTGGACGTCCTCAACCGCACGCTGCCCGCGGAGCTGGTCGTGGCCTGGGGGGTGCCGCACACGGACATTCCGCTCTACATGAATGCATGCGACGCGTTCGTGTTCACGTCCATGCAGGAAGGCTCGCCCAACGTGGTGAAGGAAGCCCTGGCGTGCGATCTCCCCGTGGTCTCGGTGCCGATCGGCGACACGGCGGAACGGCTCCGCGGCATCGAGGGCTGTGAGCTGGTCGGCGACGAGCGCCCCGAGACCATCGCGGCCGCGCTGGAGCGCGTGCTGCGCCGCGGCCGCCGGGTCGCGGGCCGGGTCGCCATGGCCCCCCTCGCCGAAGAAGCGATCACGACCCGCCTGATCGACGTCTATCGCGGCGCGATTGCCCGTTATGCCGGCCGGCGCGCGCCCCCGGCGGACGAATCCGTCGCGGCTACCGCCCTCCCGGAGCGCTGAGCGATGCCTCACCCGCTGGTCACCATCGTCGTTCCCTGCCGCAACGAGCAGCGCTACATCGTCGAGTGTCTCGACTCGATCCTCGCCTGCGACTACCCGTCCGACCGGCTCGAAGTCCTGGTGGTCGACGGGATGAGCGACGACGGGACCCGCACCGTGCTGGCGGACTACGCCACCCGCAATCCGCTGGTGCGGATCCTGGACAATCCGCGCCGCATCACGCCCGTCGCGCTCAACCTGGCGATCCGGGCGGCCCGGGGCGAGGTGATCGTGCGGATGGACGCGCACGTCGTCTACCCGCGAAACTACGTCAGCCGGCTGGTGGCGGCCCTGGACGAGTTCGGCGCGGACAACGTGGGCGCCGTGCTGCGCACGCTGCCGGCGAACCAGACCGCCATGGGCAAGGCCATCGCCATCGGCATGTCGCACCCGTTCGGGGTGGGTACGTCCTACTTCCGGATCGGGACCGATCAGCCACGCTGGGTGGACACGATCGCGTTCTTCTGCATCCGCCGCGCGACGTTCGACCGCGTGGGGATGTTCGACGAGGAGCTGATCCGCCACCAGGATGGGGAATTCAACGCACGCCTCATCAAGTCCGGCGGCCGCATCCTGCTGATCCCCGATGTGGTCTCGTACTACTACGCGCGCGCCACGCTGCGCCAGGTCGGACGCATGTTCTACCAGTACGGGTACTTCAAGCCGCTTGTGGCGAAGAAGCTGGGGCGCTTCATGACCGTGCGGCAGCTCATCCCACCGGGCTTCGTGCTGGGCCTGGTCGTCACGGGCGTGGCCGCGCTCCTGTGGAAGCCCGCGCTCCTCCTGTTCGGCCTCGTGGCGGGCAGCTACACGGGCATCGTCCTCGGCTCCGCCGTGCAGACGGCCCTGAAGCAGGGCCCGGCCGTGGGCGCGGCCCTGGCGACGGTGCTGCCGGTGATCCACGTCAGCTACGGCGTGGGATTCTGGCGCCGGGTGGTGGAGCTGCTCCTCCCCTCGCGCCGGACATCCGCAGAACGGGCGGCCGAGTTGCCGCTGTCACGCTGACATGACGATGGATCTCCGACCGCGGATCGCGAGCCTCATGTACCACGAGGTCACGGACGCCCCGACGACCTCCGGGTTCCAGCGGCCGGGGGCGCACCCCTACAAGCACACGACCGCCGCGTTCACCGAGCACCTGGCCCGGATCGCGGGGGCCCCCTCGGCTCCGGGACTCGTGGTGGACGTCGACTTCACCCGAGCGGGTCGCTATGTGCTGTTGACGTTCGATGACGGCGGGCGCAGCGCGCTCACGGCGGCCGAGCTGCTGGCTCGATCCGGCTGGCGCGGGCACTTCTTCGTCGTGACCAGCCTCACCGGGACCCGTGGGTTCCTGGACGCGGCCGGGATCCGGGAGTTGCGCCGCGCCGGCCACCTGAGCGGCAGCCATTCGCACACGCACCCCGGCATCTTCCGTGAGCAGTCCCCGCAGCGGATGGTGGAGGAGTGGCGCACGAGCTGCGACCTGATCGCGCAGATCCTGGGCGAGCCGTGCGTGGCGGCCGCGGTGCCGGGCGGAGACATTTCTCGCCGCGTGCTCGAGTCGGCGAGTACCGCCGGCCTGCGCTACCTGTTTACGTCGGAGCCGTGGCTCGCGCCGCGCCGCATGGGCGATTGCTGGATCCTGGGCCGCTACAGCGTGAAGGTCGGTACCAGCCCGGGGCGGGTCTCAGACCTCGTCCGGTTCCGGGGCTGGTCCGGGGCTCTGCTCCGCCGGCGCCTCAAGGTGTTCGCCACCAGCGCCGTGCCGCCGCTGTACCGCCTCTACATCCGCGCGCGCACGCGTCAGGGGACGCAGCCGGCCTGACGCCGCTCTGCACCCCTAGTGGCAGGAATTCGTGCCGCTGTCGGTGAACGTGCTCCCGGGAACCCCGATGAACTGCCAGTCGTAGCCCGTCGAGCGGAGCGTGAGCTTCAGCACGCCGAAGGTGCGGCCCTCCCGCACCTCGCTCAACGGGAAGATGTTGGTCAGGTCGCCGCCGCTCTCTCCCCCCATGCCGGCGATGATGGTCCGGATGCCGTTCACGGGATCCGCGGTGCCGTCCGGCTTCATCGGGGCGAGGCGCTCGTACACATGGCGATGACCGTTCAAGATCAGGTCCACGCCTGCCGCGTACAGGTCATCCCAGAAGCGCCGCACGCTCGAGATCGTAGCTCCCCCGCTACCCGTCCCGCCGATCGAGGAGTACAGCGGATGATGGAAGTAGGCGAGCGTGCACATGTTCGAGTGTGTGGCGAGGTCATTGCGCAGCCACACGTCCTGCGCCGATCCCGCGTCGGCCGCGATGTTGCTGTTCAGCACGATGACGTGCCAGGCGCCCAGATTGAAGCTGTAGTAACCCAGTCCCGACGGTCCGGCGGCGGCCCCGAAGTAGGCGAAGTACGGCGCGGCGCCGCTGGTGTTGTACTCGTGGTTCCCCGCCGAGGGGTGGGTACGCGACTTGAACGCCCCCCAACTCGGGTCGTAGCAGTTCGCAAAGTCTTTGGTCGAGCCGTTCGGATAGGCATTGTCCCCCAGCACGAACACCGGCGTGGTACCCGGCATGGCCGCGATCAACGCAGCGGTCGCCTCGTCATCGGTGCTGCCGCAATCGGCGATATCGCCCGCCCCCACGAAGGTCACTGAGGACCCCGCGCTCACAACAGACACGGACGCGGTCTGCGTCACGGCGACGCCGGCGACGGTGGCCGAAACGGTCTTCGTACCCGTCGCTGAGGCCGTCAGGGAGCCGATCGCTACTCCGGTGGCATCGGTGGGGGCGGATGGCTGCGTCAGCGTGACCCCCGAACCGCTCGCTGCGAGGGCGACCGACGCGCCGCTCACGGGATTCCCGTAAACGTCGTACGCTGTGACGATGATGCTCGCGGCGGCTCCGACCTCGATAGATGATGGGCTGGCGCTCACCTTGGACTGGCCGGCCGAGACCGGTCCCGCATTGACGGTGATCGTCGGCTTCTGGTTGATGACGACGCCGCTGGCCGTCGCGCTGATGGTCTTCACTCCTGCCCCGGTCGACGAAACGGAGCCGGTCGCAACTCCCGAGGCGTTGGTCGGCAAGCCCGGCTGGACGATGGTGTTCCCCGACCCCGTGGCCGACAAGGTCACGGTCGCCCCAACCACCGGGTTCCCACCCGCATCGCGCGCGGTCACGGTCACCGTGGAAGAGCTACCGCCGGCGGTCAACACGGCCGGGGAGACCACGACACTCGACGTCGAGCCTGAGACGACGCCCGCGGAAACGTTGAATGGCGCGGACAGGACGCCGGGAAGACCGGACGAGGTCGCGTTGAACGTGTAGCCCGTGCCGGCCTTGTCGATAGTGAGCGACGCGAACGTCGCCACCCCGGCGACCGCATTGATGGGCCCTCCCCCCGACAGGGTCGCGCCGCCCGCATTGGTGCCGAATCCCAGCGTGACGGGAGCGGTAGAGCCTGTTTGCCTGTTGCCGAACTGGTCCCGGATCTCCACCTGGACGGCCGGTGTCATCGGGATCCCGATGGTGGTTCCGGACGGCTGCACCAGGAAGACCATCGCGCTGGCGGGCGCCGGACCCACGACGACGGTGTCGGTCTGCTCGAGACCGGTCCCGCCGACCACCGCCGAGATCACCTTCGCCTCGGCGTGGGTCGAGGAGAGAACCCCGACGGCCATACCACTCGCATCAGTCAGGCCCGACGGCTGGGTCAGGACGTTCCCTGTGCCGGTCGCGGCCAGGGTCACGGCCACGCTGGGAATCGGATTGCCCTGATCGTCCCTCGCGATGATGGTGATGGTCGCTGAGCTGGTCCCGTTGCTCGCCGTGAGGGACGTTGGCGAGGATGTGAGGGACGACCGAGTCACCGAGACTTCCCCGGGGACGACCGTCACGGTGGCCGTCTGGGTGACCAGTGCGCCGCCGATCGTGGCGGACACGGTCCTGGTGCCTGTCGTGGTCGAGCTGAGGGCGCCGGTCGCCACGCCGGTTGGGCTCGTCGCCCCCGCCGGCTGGGTCAGAGTGTTGCCGGTCCCCGTAGCGGACAGCACGACCATCGCCCCGCCGACTGGGTTCGCGAACGCGTCCCGTGCGGTGACGGTGATGCTAGAGGCGACGCCCCCGCCGCTGGCCTGGATGCTCAATGGCGAGGCGCTCACGGTGGACGTCGCCGCCGAGACGGGCCCCGCGCTCACCGTTACGGAGGGGTGCACCGTGAGCGGAATGCCGTTCACGGTGGCGGTCACCACCTTCAGCTCCGCCACGGTGGAGCTGAGGGACCCCGTCGCCGTGCCGTTCGAACCAGTAGCGCCGACCGGCTGGGTGATCGCATTACCCGTCCCCGTCGCGGCGAGCGTGACCGTCGCACCGGGAATGGGGTTCCCGAAGGCGTCCCGCGCCACGACCGTCGCGGTCGCCGCACTCGAGCCGCTGCTCGCGACGATGGAGCCCGGGGTGACCGCGACGGTGGACTGGGACGCCGACACGACCCCGGCGCCCACACCGAACGGGCTGGAGGTTGCGCCGGTGGCACCCGCGGCAGCCGCCGTGAGCGCGTACCCGGTGCCCGCCTTGTCGAGGCTCAGATCGTCGAACGTCGCGACCCCCGCCGTGGCGGTGCGGGTGGCGGTGCCCGAGAGCACTGCGCCTCCCGGATTCGTACCGAGTGCCAGCGTGACGGACCCGTTGAACCCCGTCGCCGTGTTCCCGAAGGCATCGCGAACCGTCACCTCCACGGGCGGTGTCATCGCGACGCCCGCGGCACCGCCACTCGGCTGAACCGTGAACGCCAGCGCAGCGCCGGTCGCGGCATCGACCGTCACCGAGGCGGTTTGCGTGATGGCGACGCCAGCGGCTGTCGCCGTCACCGCCTTGGACTCGGCCACGGTGGAGCTCAGGGTGCCGTGCGCCACGCCGTTGGCGTCGGTGACCCCGCCAGCCGGCTGCCCCAGGGTGTTGCCAGTGCCCGACGCCGCCAGCACCACCGATACCCCGGGAGCCAGATTGCCGAACGCGTCGCGTACCGTGACGGTGACGGCCGTGACGCTCGAGCCGGTACTGGCGGTGATCGTGGATGGCGAAACGGTCACCCCGGATTGCGACGCCGATACCGCACCGGGCACGATCGCGAACGCTGTGGAGGTGTCGGGCGCCAGGCCACTGGAGGCTGCCGCGAGGGTGTATCCCACTCCCGTCCGGTTGAGCATCAGGCCAGGGAAGAGCGCCGTCCCATTCACGGCAGCGACCTTCGTGACCCCGGATAGAGTCGAGTTGCCAGGATTCGCCGCGAGAACCACTGTGACGGTCTCGGCGAACGCCGGGACCGCGTTGTCGAACGCGTCGCGTGCCTGCACAGCCACCGCCGGGGCGATGGCGACGCCGGCGGCACTCGACGAGGGCTGTACGGTGAACGCCAGGCGCGTGACTGGACCGGGACTGATATTGAACGCTGCAGTCTGGACCTGCGGCAACGAGCCGGTGGACGCCTGCAGCGTGTAGCCGCTGCCGCTCTTGTCGATGTGCAGGTCGGGGAACGTGGCGATGCCTGCCACGGCCGCCACCGTCTTCGTTCCGCCGAGCGCGGCCCCGCCGGGGCTGGCCCCGAGGGCGAGGGAGACATCGCCGGTGAAGTCAGTCGCGGTGTTCCCCTGGACGTCCTGGGCCGTGACCTGAATTGCGGGTGAGAGGATCGCGCCCGCGGTGGTTGCGACAGGCTGGGTGGTGAAGACGAGCTGGGCGGCCGGCCCGGCGACGACCGTCACTGCAGTGGCGCCGACGTGTCCCTCGACCGTCGCGGTGACCGTCGTGGCGCCGAGCGACATTCCCGTCACGAGACCCTTGGCGCTCACCGAGGCCACCGTCCCGTCGCTGCTCGACCAGGTGACGGTGCGGCCGCTCAGGGAGTTACCCTGCCCATCGCGCGGAACCGCTGTGAACTGGATCGTACCGGTCAGAGGGACGGTTGCCGAAGGCGGCGTCACCTCCACGCGGTCGACGGAAACCGGTGGACGAGTCGTATCCGACGTGCAGGCCGCCAGGAAGGCAGCGGTCACGATTACCCGGCGCAGCGAACGGTCCCGAAGGCCCCGCTCGACCATCCCGCCCATTGACCCCTCGATCGCGATCCTGTTGCGGCCCTGCTGCACTCAAGAAAGGGCGATACTGCTGGGGCCTAACTGCAAGACTCAGGCCCGGATGGCTTCATTCTTCTTTCAGGAATGCGGCTTTTGGGCTCAGTGACAGGAGGCTGTGCCGCTGTCCGTGAAAGCCCCCTGCCCCTGGGCGGGCAGGAATTCCCAGCGGTAGGACTTGTCGTACAGAGTCAGCCGCAGCACACCACGCGAAAACGTGCTCTTGGTCGGGCCGTCGCTCGCCTCGACGTTGGGTGGACTACTGATGTAGCTGCTGTGCGTCTCCCCTCCCCCGGTGCCCACGATGAACTCCCGGATGCCGGCGGAGTTGGCGTTGCCGAGGCTGTCCTGCGGCGCGAACCGCTCGTACAGGTGGTCGTGCCCGTTGATGACGATCTCCGCGCCGGCATTCTCGAGCGCCTGCCACAGGCGCCGGACCCTGGTGCCCGCCCCTCCCGATCCCCCGGACGTGAACAACGGCCGATGCCAGATGGCCAGCACGCACTGGTTGGTGCGGCCCGCCAGATCGCTCTGGAGCCAGCTGAGCTGCGCCGGGCCCGCAACCGGGCTCGTGACACCCGAGTCGCTGTTCAGCACGACAACGTGCCAGGCGCCCAGATCGAAACTGTAGTAGCCGTAACCGTTCCCCAGCGGATCGGCCACCGCGGGGGTGAAGTAGTTGAAGTACGCCGCCGCCGTGCCGGAGTTGTCGTACTCGTGGTTCCCCACCACGGGCTTCGTGCGCGCCTTGTGCCGTCCCCACGTCGGGTCGTAGCAGGTGGTGAAGTCCGTTGCCGTGCCATTGGGATACGCGTTGTCGCCGGCGGCGAACACGGTCCCCGGGATGCTGTCGAGCTGGCTCGCCGTCGCATCGTCGGCGATCGAATTGCAGTCGGCGATGTCCCCCGCCCCGACCAGGACCGGCATGACGGCCACGGCGGCCGTCTGGACGATCCCCACACCGCCGGCCGTTGCGGAGACCGTCTTCGCCCCGAAGTCGGAGGAGTTGAATGCCGCCGTGAACACGCCGCTCGCATCGGTATTGCCCGTGCCAGACGGGAAAAAGGCGTTGCCCGTGCCGCTGGCGGAGAGGGTTACGGGCGCCCCGCTCACCAGGTTCCCGAACTGGTCCTTGACCGTGACGGTCACAGTGGACGCCCGGATACCGGCGGCGCACGAGAACAGACATTGCCCGATCGTGTCTGTGGCGCTCACCAGGCTCGAGAGTGTGCCGTCGACGCCGTCCGCCGTGACGTTGAATCCGAGGCTCGTGGCCGACGTGAGGGATGTGGCCGTCGCAACCAGGGTGTAGCCAGTGCCGACCTTGTTGATGCTGAGATTCGAGAAGGTCGCGACGCCGCTGACGGCCGACAGCGTCTTGGTGCCTCCCAGCGTCCCTCCACCCGGGTTGGTCCCAATGGCCACGGTGACGCTGTTGGTTGCGGTCGTCACCCGGTTGCCACCGGCGTCGCGGATTTCGACCTTGACCGCGGGGGTGATGGCCAAGCCCGCCGCGGCGTCGGACGGCTGGACCAGGAATCCGAGTTTCGCGGCGGCCCCGACCGTGATGTTGAAGGTGCTCGAGGTGCCGCTCGAGAGACCCGATGCGGTCGCGGAGAGCCGGTACCCCGTCCCCACGCTGTCGATGCTCAGGTTGCTGAACGTCGCCAGGCCGCTCGAGGCGGCGAGCGTCGTCGTTCCCGACAGCGTGCCGCTGCTCGGGTTGGTACCGATCGCCATGGTGATGCTGTTGCTGGCGGTAGTGACGCGGTTGCCGCCGGCATCGCGAACCTCCACCTGCACGGCCGGGGTGATGGCCGCGCCGCCCGCCGTATTCGCCGGCTGCACCCGGAAGCCGAGCCTGGTGGCCGGGCCGACCGTGATGTTGAAGGTGCTCGATGTCGCACCGGTGAGTCCGGATGAGCTGGCGCTCAGCGTGTAGCCGGTCGCCGCGCTGTCGATGCTCAGATTGTTGAATGTCGCCACGCCGGCCACAGCCGCCCTGGTGAGCGTCCCCGACAGGTGACTACCGCTCTTCGGGTTCGTACCGATCGCGAGGGTCACGCTGTTCGTGGCGGTCGTCACGCGGTTGCCGCCGGCATCCTGGATTTCGACCTGCACGGAGGGGCTGATCGTCGCCCCGCCGGCCGCGTTGGACGGCTGCACGAAGAACCCGAGCTTGGTCGCCGTGC
>DATDED010000438.1:0-13138 GCA_036523455.1 Gemmatimonadales bacterium | reverse complement strand
CTGATCGCGGTTCTTCATGAAGGTCATCGGCCGCCACCGTCGCATGCCGCGCCAGGTGAAGCGTTTCGGCCCAATGCCAGAGTGTGAGGCGTGCTGGGCCGGATGCCGAAGCGCTTGGTGCGAGAGCGGTTACAGACCTCTCCTGGAACAGTACGGAACTTGCGCCGCAGCCGTCACGCCATGGTGACAACCCGAATCCTCGGGATAGTGGGGGGCCTGCTGTTGGTCCTGGCTGGTCCTGCCCGGGCCCAGAATCGCGTCGTCGTCAACCCGCACGGCGAGCTGAGCGTGACGTGCAACGTGTGCCATAGCCCGGAGGGGTGGTCGCCAGCACACGTCAGCGCGGACTTCGACCACGGCAAGGCGGCCGGGCTCGCCCTCGTCGGCGCCCATGCGACCGTCGCATGCCGCGCGTGCCACACGACCCTCGACTTCCGCGGTACCTCCCGATCGTGCGTCTCCTGCCACGTCGACCCGCATCGCGGAGAGGTGGGCAATGACTGCGCGCGCTGTCACACCGCGCGCAATTTCCTGGATCGGTCGGGGATGGCCCGCGCGCACCAGCTGACGCGGTTTCCACTCCAGGGAACGCACCTGACCGTGGATTGCGAGGCGTGCCACGCCGCGCCGCAGGGGCGGTTGCGGTTCGTGGCGCTCGCCACGGAGTGCTCGACCTGCCACCTCAAGGACTACCAGGCCGCCAGGGATCCCGACCATACGGCCGCGGGCTACACGACTGATTGCCAGCAATGCCATGCCTCGATCACCTGGTTGCGGTCGAACATGGATCACGCCGCTACGGGATTCGCGTTGACCGGTGCGCACCTGCGGATTCATTGCTCGAGTTGCCATGGCGTGGGGCAGTTCCAGGCGCTGCCCTCCGCGTGCGTGGCGTGTCATCAGGCGGATTACGACGCGACCGCGGATCCCAACCACGTGGCGGCGGGGTTCCCCACGGACTGCAGCGGGTGCCATACGACCGCCCGGTGGACCGGGGCTCGTTTCGACCACGACCGGACGTTCTTCCCGATCTACTCGGGGGCGCATCAGGGTCGTTGGACGTCGTGCTCCGAGTGTCACATCAACGCGAACGACTACCACCAATTCGATTGCGTGCATTGCCACCAGAACGCGCACCAGGGGAGAGGCTATACCAGCCAGCAGTGCTATAGCTGCCACCGGAACGGAAGGGGCGAGGGTTGAACGTGCGCTACCTGGCGATCATCTGCGGCGTCCTGGTCCTTCCGGCCCGCGCGAGCGGCCAGCAGGTGTCAGCCAAACCCATGCGCTGGGCGCATGTGACCTACCTGACCGCGGCTTCGGCCTACATCGACGCTGGAAAGGCCGAGGGACTGCGGGACAACAGCCGCGTGGAAGTGGTCCGCGGCGACAGCACCGTCGCCATCCTCGCGGTCACGTTCCTGGCCACACACCAGGCCGCGTGCGACGTCAGCGGCATCGCCGCGCCACTCGTCGTGGGCGACTCGGTGCGATTCGCGCCCGCCGCGCCTGAGCCCGACTCCACGACCACGCTGACCCGGCGACCGGTGCCGGAGGGGGCCGCCCCGTCGCGGCCTCGCGGCGGCGGAGTGCTGCGCGGCCGGGCCGGCCTCTACTACCTGCTGATCCAATCGCAGGACGGCAGCGGCGCCCGGTTCACGCAACCCTCGGGCGACCTGCGGCTGTTCGGCGGCGGTCTGGGGGGGACGGGCCTGGGGATCGCGGTGGACGCGCGCGGCCGTCGAACCGTGCAGACCCGGGCCGACGGTTTCGGCACCGACGCCCAGGCGCAGGCGCGCGTGTACCAGGCGTCGCTGAGCTGGCAAGCGCCGGCCTCGCCGTTGCGACTCACGGCGGGGCGCCAGTACGCTCCCGGCATCGCGCCCGTGGGGCTGCTGGATGGGGTGTCGGCGCAGCTCGACCGGGCGAAATGGGGCGGCGGGCTGTTCGCGGGGAGTGAGCCCGACCCGATCGATCTCGCGCTGTCCGGCACGGTCACCCAGCTCGGCGGCTACCTCCAGCGCCACAGCCGGCCCGGCGCCGGCGCGCGATGGGGATTGTCGGCGGGTCTTTCCGGGTCCTACCTGCACAGCGGCACGAACAGGGAATTCCTTTATCTCCAGGGAGACTATTCCACCCGGCGCATCTCCCTGTATGCGGCCCAGGAAGTGGACTACTACCGGCCGTGGCGCCGGGTCGCGGGAGAGCACGCCCTGTCGCCGACCAGCACCTTTGCGAGCCTGGTGTACCGACTCAACGACGCGGTCAGCGTGACGGCCGGACTCGACAACCGGCGCAACGTCCGGCTGTACCGCGATGTGGTGAATCCGGAGACCGTGTTCGACGATGCGTTCCGGCGCGGCGCCTGGGCGGGGCTGGCGGCTCGAACGGGCCGGTTCCAAATCGGCCTCGATGCCCGAGCATCAGCCGGCAGCTCGATCGGCTCGGCGGGTTCCACCACGCTGTCGATCGGGGCCGACCGGCTCACGGGTTGGGGCCTGAGCCTGCGCTCGCGCAGCACGCGGTACTCCAGCGCCGCCGCCGGACGCCGGGGCTGGCTGCAGGCGTTCACGGTGGGGATGGAGCCCGGCGGACGCGGTAGCGTGCAGGTCGCGGGCGGCTGGCGGAACGAGCGGAGTGACGTCGCGGGTGCCACCGCGACCGTGCGCTGGGTGTCGTCCGATCTCGATTACACGCTGGCGCGCTCGTGGCTGTTCGTGTTGTCGGCGTACCGGGAGCAGGGCGGGCCCGAAGCGCACGACCTGTTGTACGGAGGCCTCAGCTTCCGGTTCTGATCTTCACGGTCGATCCGCCGCATGCCCGGAGTCCAACTAGCGCATCCGGGGCGCGGCCCGTAATCTTCCGCCATCCGATGATCCGCTTCACACACCTCACGGGCTCGCTTCAGGGCACGACTACGAGCAGCGAGAAGCGCTGGCTGCGCGTGGGCACGGGTCACGACTGCGAGCTTCGCTACGACGCCGCCGCGGAGCCGAAGGTGGCGCCGTACCACGCGGCCGTGGTGCTCAAGGACGGCGCCTACCACATCATGGATCTCGACGCCCCGGGCGGGATCCGGGTGAACGGCAAGAAAGTCGCCAAGGTCGAGCTGCGCTCGGGGGACACGGTCCGCTTCGGAGCGACCGGTGGTCCCGAGGCGCAGGTGGAGATCGTGATCGATGCGAGCTACGACCCGGCGCAGGATGCGGCCGAAATCACCAAGGTGCTGCAGGCGGGGGGTCGGGCTTCGGCCACGGGACAGATCTTCGCCCTGACGGCCCAGAAGATCGCGGAAGAGCGGGCGAAGGCGGGCGGCGTGCGGTCCCGCAAGACGATGGACTACATGGCCACCGCGGTGCAGGAAGTCTCCGAAGTCGTCAAGAGGCAGACGAAGAAACGCTGGGTGAAGGTCGTCGGCATCGTCTCGGCGGCCGCCGTGTTGGTGATCGGCGTGATGGGCGCGGTCATCTACGTGCAGCATCGCCAGATCGCTCGCCTGCTCGACGCCAAGGGGCGCTTCGACGCCCAGATCCAGGAGATCCAGCGCCAGATGCAGGCGGAGAGCGATTCGGCCCGCCTGGCGTTGCTGGAGCAGCGGTACATGGACGCGACCTCCAACGCCGAGCGGACGCTGGCCGATCTGGCCCGCGCCGACCGGGCGAAGGCGGTCGAGGTGGCGAACGCCGGCGACGAGCTGGATCGCGAAATCCGGACCATCCTGCGGCAATTCGACGCCGAAACCTATGCCGTGCCGCCGATCTTCAAGGAGCGGCTGCGCTATCACATCGATCTGTTGCTCAAGTCGAATGTCGCCACGCGCGAGGTGTACCAGCGCAAGGTGCAGTACTGGCCCGTGATCGCGAAGAACTTCCGGGCGCTCGAGCTCCCGGAAGTGATGGGGTACGTGGCCTGGACGGAGTCGCGGTTCGACCCGAAAGCGCGCAGCCGCGCCGGGGCGGTCGGGATGTGGCAGATGATGGCGCCGAGTGCCCGGGATCTCGGACTGCGGGTGGAAGGGAAAGTGGACGAGCGCACCGACGTCGACAAACAGACGAAGGCCGCGGCCCGGCACCTGGCGAACCTCCTCGCGGAGTTCGGGGAGGACGCGTTCATGCTGGCGATGGCGAGCTATAACCGGGGAGAAAACGGCGTGCGTGCCGTGCTTCACAAGATCGCGGCGACCCCGGGCGGCTTCAAACGGCAAAACCGCGACTTCTGGCATCTCTACCGCATGAAGCTCCTGCCCCCGGAGACGAGGGAATACGTTCCCAAGATCCTCGCGGCCGCGGTGATCTGCAGCAACCCGCAGCGCTACGGGCTCGAGCCGGCCACGGCCCTCGCCGGGACCACGCCCGGGAAAGCCGCGCCTCCTCCCGCCTCCCGCTCGAGCGCTCCCGCAGCCGCCCGCCGCTGAGTCGCATCGGTGGCTCAGCCCCAGCCCGGCAGCGCGCCGAGCGCCACGGCGCCCACCGCCGCGGACGTCGTCGCTCTCGAGCACGTTTCCAAGCGGTTCGATGACAGCCTGGCCGTGCGCGATGCGACCTTCAGCGTCCGCCGCGGTGAGTTCTTCGCGGTACTCGGGCCTTCCGGATGCGGCAAGACGACCACGCTGCGCATGATCGCGGGATTCGAGGACCCGACCCAGGGGCGGATCCTGCTCGAGGGCCGGGACGTGTCCCGCGTCCCACCGTACCGGCGGAGCGTGAACACGGTGTTCCAGCAGTACGCCCTGTTTCCGCACATGTCGGTGGCCGACAACGTCGCTTTCGGTCCGCGCAGCCGGAACCTGGCCGACGCCGACGTGGCACAACGGGTCCGGGAGGCGCTCGCGGTGGTACGGCTGGAGGACCTGGCGCACCGCAAACCCGCCCAGCTGTCGGGCGGCCAGCAGCAGCGCGTGGCGCTGGCCCGCGCCCTGGTGAACCATCCCAGCGCCCTGCTGCTCGACGAGCCGCTCGGCGCCCTCGACCTGCAGCTGCGACAGGCAATGCAGATCGAGCTGAAGCGCATCCAGCGCGAAGTGGGCATCACGTTCATCCACGTGACCCACGACCAGGAAGAGGCGCTCGGCCTGTCCGACCGTATCGCGGTAATGAACGCCGGACGGGTCGAGCAGATCGGTACGCCACAGGAGATCTACCATGCCCCCGCCACCGTCTTCGTCGCCGGGTTCATCGGCGGCGCCAATCTCCTGCCGGCGACGGTCGCCGAGGTCCGCGGCGGCAGGGCAGCGGTCGACCTGGCCTCAGGAGACCGCGTCGAGCTGCCGGCCGGTGACTGGGGGGCGCGAGCCGGCGGGCGCGCCGTGGTGATGGTTCGGCCGGAGCGCCTGCGGCTCGATGCCGCCGCCGCGGCGCGCGGGACGCTTGCGGCGGTCGTACAGTCCGTCGCGTTTCAAGGGCCAGTGATGCGGTGTGATCTGCGAGCCCTGGATGGCTCCGCGCTCGTGGCACGCGTGGGTCCGGACCAGGCGGCTCCCGACCTGCGGCCAGGTCAGGAGCTGATGGTCAGCTGGGACGTCGAAGCCGCCCGGCTGCTCCCTCCCGGGCAATCCGGAGACTCCGGATCGTGAGCGCCATCCGCCGCCGGCAGTTCTTGAGCCGCCTGGCGGGCATAGCCGGCGCCGCGGCGCTCGAGGGGTGCGGCACGCCCGCACCCGGGCGGAGCGCCCGCCCGCTGCGGATTTCCCAGTGGCCGCTCTACATCGACGACCGGACCATCCCCGATTTCCAGCGCGCCACGGGGATCACGGTGCGGTACACCCAGGACATCAACGACAACAACGAGTTCTTCGCGAAGATCGAGGAGCCGCTGAAGCGGGGGCAGAGCATCGACCGCGACATCGTCGTGCTCACCGACTGGGTGGCGGGGAAGATGATCCGCCGCGGTTACCTCGCCCCCCTGGACGACGCCAGGTTCCCCAACAAGGTCAACCTGGCGGACTATGTGCGCGACGCGGACTTCGACCCGGAACGCCGCTATACCGTCCCCTGGTTCTCCGGGATGGTCGGGATCGGGTACGACCGCCGGCGGGTCGGCCGGGACATCACGAGCGTCGAGGACATCTTCGACCCGCGGTTCAAGGGCCGGGTGACGATGCTGACCGAGATGCGCGACACGCTCGGCCTCGTGATGCTGGGGATGGGAAAGGACCCGGCCAGTTGCACGCTCGACGACGCGCAGCGGGCCGCGGCGAGGATCACGCAGGCGCGCGAGAGCGGCCAGGTCCGCGCGTTCACGGGGAACGACTACGCGGACGACCTCGCCAGCGGGAACATCCTGATCGCCTTCGCCTGGTCCGGCGACATCCAGGGATTGCGCGCGGACAATCCCGATCTGCAGTGGATCGCACCGCGGGAGGGCGCGATCCTCTTCTCCGACAACATGATGATCCCGAAGACGTCGGACCGGCAGGACCTCGCCATGGCCTGGATCGACTGGTGCTACGATCCGGCGCACTCGGCGCAGATCGTGTCCGGCGCGCCCTACATCTCCGATGTGAAGGGTGCCGGGGCGGCGCTCGCGAAGATCGCGCCGGCACTCGCCGGTAGCGAGCTCGTCAATCCGCCGCCAGAGCTGGTACAGCGCTTGCACGTATTCCGGACGCTGTCCGACGACGAGGAGGCGGAATTCAACCGCGTGTTTCAGCGCGCCATCGGCGCCTGACTTCGCGGACGGGCGCCGGAGCGCCCGCACTGGGACGGCGCCGGCTCGCGCCGTACGTCCTGCTGGCTCCCGGGGTGCTCTGGCTGGTGGTGTTCTTCCTCGTCCCCATCCTCGCGCTCGCGCGCACCTCGCTCGGCGCGGGTGACGCGCCCTGGTGGGACGGCTACGCCCGGGCGTTCACCGGGTACGGCGGCTTCCTGATCCGGTCGTTTCGGTTCGCGCTCACCGCGACCCTGATCGCCCTGCTGCTCGGGTACCCCCTGGCCTACGTGATGGCGTTCCGCGCCGGAGCCGGGAGGCTCCGGCACCTCCTGCTCGGGTTGGTGATTCTCCCGTTCTTCACCGCGTTCCTGGTCCGCACCTTCGCCTGGAAGACGATTCTCAACGACGGCGGTCCTGTGGTGGGTTTGCTCGGGTGGCTGCACCTGCTGCCTATGGAAGGCCGGCTCCTCAACACGAGCTGGGCAGTGATCGGCGGCCTGACCTACAATTTTCTCCCGTTCATGATTCTGCCGATCTACGTGAG
This sequence comes from Gemmatimonadales bacterium, assembly GCA_036523455.1. Lineage (GTDB taxonomy): Bacteria > Gemmatimonadota > Gemmatimonadetes > Gemmatimonadales > GWC2-71-9 > DASTHG01. Next base: position 5,946 of record DATDED010000438.1, on the reverse strand, counting down.
CCTGGAGCGGATCGACCGGCGGCTGGTGGAAGCGGCGCAGGATCTGTACAGCGGCCCGGGGCGTGCGTTCCGCAAGGTCGTGTTCCCGCTGTCGCTACCGGGTGTGTTCGCGGGCAGCCTGCTGACGTTCATCCCCGCTTCGGGCGACTTCATCAACGCGGAGCTGCTGGGTGGTCCCAATCAGAGCATGATCGGCACGGTCATACAGAATCAGTTCCTGCAGGTGCACGACCACCCGCTGGCGGCCGCCCTCTCGTTCGTCCTGATGGCACTCCTCTCCATTGGAGTCATGGTGTACGCCCGGATGATCGGGACGGAGGAGCTCGCGTGAGCGCCGGGGACCGTCGCCGCGGCTGGGGCGGGTTGCTCGACGCGACCGCCAGCCTGGTGCTGTTGTACCTGTTCCTCCCGGTCTTCGTCATCGTCTTGTACAGCTTCAACCGCCCCGAAGGGCGGTTCAACTTCGTCTGGAAGAGCTTCTCGCTGGACGCGTGGCGGCACCCGTTCGCGTACCCGCAGCTCGTGGACGCGATGCTGCTGAGTCTCAAGGTCGCGGGGATGGCGACGATCGTCGCCACCGTCTTCGGCACGATGATCGCCCTCGCGCTGTGCCGCTACCGATTCCGCGGCGCCGGCGCGGTCGGCCTGCTGCTCGTCCTCCCGCTCACCACTCCCGAGATCGTGCTCGGGTCGTCGCTGCTGTCGCTGTTCCTCGCTGTCAACGCACCGCTGGGCTTCGCGACGATCGTGATCGCCCACATCATGTTCTCGGTGAGCTACGTGGCGCTCACGGTGCGGGCCCGGCTGCGGGGTTTCGACTGGACGTTGGAAGAAGCGGCCCTGGACCTGGGCGCCACGCCGTGGCGCGCCTTCAACCGGGTGACGCTGCCGCTGATCGCACCGGGCATCGTCGCCGCCGCCATGCTGTGCTTCGCCCTGTCGCTCGACGACTTCATCATCACGCTGTTCAACTCGGGGGCCGCCGTCACCTACCCGCTGTACGTGTACGGGGCTCGGCGCGCCGCCTTTCCGCCCCAGATCAACGTCCTCGCGACGACGATCCTCGTCCTGAGCCTGGGCCTGCTCGGCGCCACCCTGCTGTGGCAGCAGCGTCGTGCGCGAGCAGCCGTGCGGAATCCGTGACGTTCGTCGGGCGGGGCCCCTCGATCGAGCAGGCGTGCTACTGGCTTGCACGCCGGCCCGAGCATACCGTCACGGCGCTGCCGGCCTCCCGCGCTGCGGATGTCGCGATCGTGGGCGCCGGGCTCGCGGGCCTCTGGACGGCGCTGTTTCTCAAGCAGCTCGACCCCGCCTGCGACGTCGTGGTGCTGGAGCAGGGGCTGGCCGCCCACGGGGCAAGCGGACGCAACGCCGGCATGTTGGTGGAGACCCTGGATCACTCGCACGGCCTGGCGATCCGGCATTTCGGCGAGATCGAGGCGCGCCGGCTCGCGCGCCTGGGGGAATCGAACCTGGCCGAGCTGACCACGTTTCTCCGCGACCGCGGCATCGACTGCGACTACGAGCCGACCGGACGGCTGGTCGTGGCGCTGACGCCGGGGCAGCTCGCCGCGTGCCGCCAGATGGTGGAGACGGCCGAAGGGTTGGGCGTCGAGTCGTACGAGCTGCTCGACAAGGACGCGGTGCGCCGGGCGGTGAACTCGCCGCTCTACCTGGGCGGCGTCCGCGTCTCGGCCGGCGGCGTGCTCGATCCGGTGAAGCTGGTGGACGGACTGCTACGCGAAGCCGAGCGGATGGGGGTGACCGTCTACGAGCGCTGCCACGTGATGGGCATCGAGCCGCTCGGCGACGGCGTGCGGTTGCGCAGCACGCGTGGGCGGGTGGATGCCCGACGGGTCGTGCTCACTACGGGCGCCTACACCCACCGGCTCGTGCCGCAGGTCGCGCGGCGTATGATCCCGCTGTACGGCTACATGCTGGCCAGCGAGCCGCTGACCCCCGCCCAGCGGGATGTCATCGGCTGGCGGGAGCGGCAGGGCGTGACCGACGGCCGCAGGTTCTTCAATTATTACCGGCTGACTCGCGACGATCGCGTCCTGTGGGGCACGAGCGAGCCGGTGTACTTCCGCGACGGCGTAGCGCCGGAGCACGACCACTCGCCCGCGCAGTACGAGATCCTGCGCGCGAGTTTCCGGCGCCATTTCCCGGGGCTCACCGGCCTGGAGTGGGCCTACGGCTGGGGTGGCCCGATCGACGTCACCGCCAGGCTCACCCCGTACTTCGGGCAGGCGCTGGATGGCAGGCTGCTCTACGGCCTGGGGTTCAGCGGGCTCGGCCTGGGGCCCACGCGCATCGCGGGCCGCGTGCTCGCTCACCTCGCCCTGGAAGAACCGAGCGACTTGCTCGACCTGCCGCTGGTGCGGCGGCCGCCGGCCCTGTTTCCCCCCGGTCCGCTGCGACCCTGGGCCGTGCGCTCCGTGAAACGCGCCTTGCGGCGCGTTGATGCCGGCGCCGAGCCGGGGTTTCTGCTGCGGTTGCTCGACCGGTTGGGGATCGGGGTGTCGAGCTAGACCTCGGCCAGGACCTGGTCCAGGACTTCCAGCGCGAAATCCACGTCCGCCGCCGTGAGGCAGAGCGGCGGTTTGATGCGCAGCACGTTGCCGAACAGGCCGCCCTTGCCGACCAGGATGCCCTGCTCGCGCAGCCGCTCGAACACCTCCGCCGTCGCTTCCCGTGCGGGCTCCTTCGTGCCGCGATCCTTTACGAGCTCCACGCCCAGCATCAGCCCCATGCCCCGCACGTCCCCGATCAGCGAGTGCCGGGCAGCGAGGTCGCGCAGACCCGCTTTGAGGCGACCGCCCACTTCGCCCGCGTTGCGCTGCAGTCCCTCTTCCTCGATCACCTCGAGCACCGCGAGCCCAGCGGCCATGGAGACGGGATTGCCGCCGTAGGTGTTGAAGTGAATTCGCTGCGTGAGGCGCTCGGCGATCTCACGGCGCGTGGTCACCGCCGCCAGCGGGAACCCGTTGCCGATCCCCTTGGCCATCGTGACGATGTCCGGAACGACGTCCCAGTTCTCGAATCCCCAGTAGTGCTCGCCCGTCCGCCCGAACCCGGTCTGCACCTCGTCGGCGATGCACAGGCCGCCGTGCTCACGCGTGAGCGCGTACGCCTCCCGCAGGTAATTGGGCGCGCCGTGCGTCACCCCACCCACGCCCTGGATCGGCTCCGCGATGAATGCCGCGATCTTGCCCGGCGTCGAGAAGCGGATGAGGTCCCGCATCTCCTCCACGCTGCGCGTGGCGATCTGCTCGGGAGTCCCCGTGAAGGGGCTGCGGTAGGGGTCGGGGCATACGGTGTGGTGGATCCCGGTGTTGAGCTGGCCCGGGAACTTCCAGGTGTGATGGGAGGTGAGCGCCATCGCCGCCGGGGAGCCGCCGTGGTAGCCGTTGCGCACCGCGATCACGTCGTTGTGACCGGTGGCGAGACGCGCCAGCAACACCGCCAGGTCGTTCGCCTCGCTGCCCGAGTTCACGAAGTAGGTCACGTCGAGGCCGGGGGGCAGCGTGGCGGCGAGCCGCTTGGCGAACTCGCCGATATGGGGATGCAGGTAGATCGTCGTCGCGTGGGTCAGCGTCGCGACCTGCTGCTGCACCCGTTCGGTGACCTTCGGATGCGCATGGCCGCAGCTCACCGTCACGATCCCGGCGAACAGGTCCAGGTAGCGCCGGCCGGTCTCGTCGAACAGGTACTGCCGGTGGCCCTCGACCAGCATGAGCGGCTCGCGGTAGATCGTGAAGATCGCCGGATTCGCATAGCGCTTCCGGGTCGCGAGCACTTCAGCGCGTGACGGACCGGTGTAAGGTCGCGGGGTGTGCGCGCAGGGAGGCATGGTGGGGCGAGACGTGGCGGTGGTCATGGAACCGTCCTTTCAGTAGCGGGAGCACGGAGCACGGAGCAGTACGTTCCCTGCGAATGGAGGGTCCTGCTCCGTGCTCCGTGCCTTCAATCTCTCACTCTCCAGCCGGGCGGTCGATCCCCGCGTAGCGCGACTGCGCCGCGGCGCGGGCGGCGGCGTCGCCGAAGATCTTCTCTCCGTCGAAGCGCCCGTTCTCGATGAAGATCTCCGAGATCTTGCGTCCGGCGGTGACGCTGCCCGCGAGATGCACACCCGGCACGCTCGTTTCCAGCGTGGCGGGGTCGAGCGCGGGCCGTCCGGTGGCGGGGTCGAAGCTGATACCGATCCGCGTGAAGAGGTCGAAGTCCGGGTGGAAGCCGGTCAACGCGTATACCCGATCGGCCGGGAGGTCCTCCACCGTCCGCTCGGCGCGGCGGATGCGGACATGGAGCGGCGTGATCTCCGTTACCGCGGCCCCGAAGCGGGCGGCGATCTCTCCGGCCTTGACCCGGTTGAGGAAGTCGGGCGCGAGCCAGTACTTGACGCTGCGCGGCAGCTCGGCGCCGCGGTACACCAGGGTCGTGCGCGCGCCGGCGCGGAACAACTGCAATGCGGCTTCGACCGCGGAGTTCTTGCCCCCGATGACCACGACATCCTGGTTGAACGAGCGGTGCGCCTCGTCGAAGTAGTGGTGGACGTGGGGCAGCGCTTCTCCCGGCACGTCGAGCGCATTGGGGTGATCGAAGTAGCCCGTGGCCAGCACGAGGCGATCGCAGCTGATCGATTCGCGTCCGAGGCGCGTGTCGATCTCGCAGGCGATGCGGCCGCCGGCGCGCTCGGCGCCGACGAGCCGCGCATAGGGACGCACCCGCAGCCCCTCCGCGCGCGCCACGCCCCGGTAGTACTTGAGCGCCTCCTCGCGCGTGGCCTTGGCGCCGGCGCACACCAACGGGTGGCCGCCGATCTCGAGCCGCTCGGGCGTCGTGAAGAAGGTCATCCCCACGGGGTAGCGGACGATCGACTCGGCCACGGCGCCGGCATCGAGGACCAGCGGATCGAGCCCGCGGCGGCGTGCCGAGATGGCGCAGGCGAGGCCAATGGGGCCCGCGCCGGCGATCACGGCGGACTCATGGGGATAGGAGATCACGGTCGCGGGAATCTAACCCGGCCGTGCGAGGGGACTGCTTATGCCTGTGGTACCGGGCGGAATCGCAGGGCCAGCACCCCGGCAGCGGCGGCGAGTCCGCCGAACACGAGCAGGACCGTCGCGAAGCTCCCCGTCACGTCCTTGAGCAGCCCCACGACGTACGGTCCCGCGAAACCGCCGACGTTGCCGATGGAATTGACGAGGGCGATCCCTCCGGCGCTCGCCGGGCCGCTCAGGCTGGTGGTCGCGAGCCCCCAGAACGGCCCGAACGATCCGGCGATCCCGATGGCGACCAGGGTCAGCGCGGCTGTGGCCAGGAGCGGGGCCTGCAACGCCGCCGCGGTGGCCGCGAAGCCGGCCGCGGTGACGAGGCAGGGCAGGGCGACGTGTCGCCGGCGCTCGCCCGTGTGGTCGGAATGGGCGGCGATCCACACCATCGCGACCGCCGCCGCGAGGGGCGGAGCCGCCGACAGCACGCCCACCGCCAGATTGCTGAGGCCCGAGGCGCCCTTGATGATCTGGGGGAGCCAGAGCAGCTGCCCGTAGCCGACGAGGACCATCAGGATCCACACGCCCGACAGGTGCCAGAGCGCCGGCGTCGCGAGCAGCCGGCGCCACGGTCGCCCGGGCGTCGGGTCGCCGGGATGCTCGGTCCGCAGCCGCTCGGTCAACCAGGCGCGAGCCTCCGGCGCCAGCCAGGCGGCGTCCTCGGGCCGGTCCGTGAGGTAGCGGAGCACCAGGGCGCCCAAGACGATCGACGGCAGACCCTCGAGCAGGAAGACCCACTGCCATCCGGCGAGCCCGGCCCGGCCGTGGAACCCCAGCAGCCAGCCCGACAAGGGTCCGCCCACGATCTGGGCCACGGGAATCGCGGTCATGAAACGCGCGACCGCTCGGGCGCGGTGCGCCGCGGGAAACCAGTAGGTGAAGTACAGGATGA
>DATDED010000437.1:0-12707 GCA_036523455.1 Gemmatimonadales bacterium | reverse complement strand
GAGCTTCAGCGTGATGGCGGCGCGGATGACGGCGTCCTGCCACTCGAAGGGGATGCCGAGGTAGCGCACCCACTCGCGCCAGTAGGCGATCGTCTCCTCGAGGAAGCGGCGTCCCACGTCGGCGACCGCCCCCTGCACCGTATCGTCCTGCCCGAGCAGCAGGGTGACGGTGTCCTCCAGGAAGAAGGGGTTCTCCTCACCGATCGCAGTGATGGACGCATCGGTGGTGAGCCGCAGCACGAGATCGGTGCCGATGTAGCGGATGTGGTTGCTGCCGGTAGTGGTGCCCATGGCCTGCGCGCCAGCGTGGTGGGCGGGGCGCAGCCGCACCCGTACGCGCGGGTTGCCGGCGGTACGCCGGATCTGCCGCACCAGGGTCATGGGGCAGAACATGCGCCCGTACTGGCGGAAGCGCGGCGCGCAATCGACGATCTCGATGGCGCCGCCCAGCCCGTCCTGCAGGCGGGTGACGAGCACCGGGGTGTTGGCGAGGTACTCCTGCTCGTGGCTCACGGCGTCGAGCAGCTCGACGCCGAAGTAACCGAACTCCGGCTTGGGGTTCTGCGGTTGCAGCAGCGTGCAGAACGTGGGGTCGCCGTCGAACCGGGGGAAGCACGACCAGACGATCTCCCCGACGGGATCCACCAGGGCGCCGATCGTGCCGTTGCCGACGAGGGCGAGGTCGAGCGACGCGGTCATGACCCGGCGCCGAGCGCCGCCGTCCGGTCGGCCGCGGCAGGCTCGGTCAGGCGACGGCGGCGCCGCATCCCGGACGCGTCGATCAGCATCCGCCCGGCCCAGCGGAACACGTTGAATTCCTGCACCAGGCCGCGCATGAGCCGCATGCGCGCGCGCTGCTCGCGCACCGGCATCTCGAGCGCGAGGTGCAGCGCGGTCGCGCACTGCTCGGTGTCGTAGGGGTTGACGATGATCGCTTCCGGCAGCTCGCGCGCGGCGCCGGTGAACTGGCTGAGGATGAGCACGCCCCGGTCGTCGTTGCGGGCGGACACGAACTCCTTGGCGACGAGGTTCATGCCGTCGTGCAGGCTAGAGACCATGCACAGGTCGGCCGCACGGTAGTACTCGTAGACGTCCACCGGCTCCTGGTGTTCCACCAGGAGCAGGATCGGCGGCGCGGCGGCGCCCGGGAAGCGCGCGTTGATGCGGGCGGCGATGGCGCGCACGCGGGTCGCGTAGTCCTGGTATTGCTCGATGCTGGCGCGCGTGGGCGCGGCCACCTGGATGAAGGTGAACCGCCCCACCCACTCCGGCCGCAGCTCCAGCAGCCGCTCCACGGCGCGGAACCGCTCCTCGATGCCCTTGGTGTAGTCGAGACGGTCGATCCCCACGCCGATGGCGTGGTCGGGGGGCAGGCGGTGGCGCTCCCGCACGTCGAGCCGGCACCGCTCCACCGGCTTGTCGAGTAGCTCGGCCGCGGGGGGCCATTCGACCGAGATGGGATACCGCTTCACGGCGGTCAGCTTGCCGCGGTAAGACACGGTGAACGTCTCGCGGTCCACCCGCGCTTCCAGCAGCCGGTCCACCGTGTCCACGAAGTTGTTGCAGTGATACTGCGTGTGAAAACCGAGGATGCTGCTGCCCAGCATGCCGTCGAGCAGCTCCTCGCGCCAGGGGCAGATGCCGAACGCTTCCGGGTTGGGCCAGGGGATGTGCCAGAAGGTGATGATCGTGGCGGCGGACAACTGCTCCTGGATCATCCGCGGCAGCAGCGCGAAGTGATAGTCCTGGACCAGGACGATGGGGTCGTTGGACGTGGACTCCTGCACCACCGCGCGGGCGAACAGGCGGTTGACCTTCACGTACTGCTCCCAGTCCGCGGCCCGGAACGTGGGCCGCACGTGGGCGATGTGGCACAGGGGCCAGAGCCCCTCGTTGGCGAACCCGTAGTAGTAGCCGGCTTCCTGCTCGGGTGTCAGCCAGACGCGGCGGAGCTGATACGCCGGATGGTCTCGCGGCACGCCCACCCGGTCCTGGTCGTCCACCACGGCGCGGTCGGCCGAACCCGAGCCGTGGGCGATCCAGGTGCCGGAGCAGGCGCGCATCACCGGCTCGAGCGCGGTCACGAGCCCGCTGGCCGGCCGCCGCACGACGATGGCCTCGCCCTGGTGCACGTGGATGTAGGGCTCGCGATTGGAGACGACGATCACTTCCTGGTCCCGCAGCTCGCGGCGCAGGATGCCGCGCAGCGTGTCCGGCGTCCAGGGCATCTGCTGGTCGTCGCGTGAACGATGCTCCGCTTCGAGATCGTGGATCAGCGCGCGCAGGTCGCTCGCGATGGGCCGCAGCTCGGCGCGCTCGGACTTCTCCGCGGGCCGAAACAGCACTTCTCCGCGCAGCAGCGCACGCAGCCCCTGCACCCAACCGCGCCAGCTCAGCTGTGCCACGACCACGGTGATGAGCGAAACGATGAACCCGAGCCCGAGGAAGAAATAGAAGAGGTACTTCCGCGTCTCAGCGCTGCGACGCTCGACGAAGCTCATGTCGTGCACCAGCACGAGCCGGCCCTCGGGCGCGGCCTTCACCGGCAGCGGGCGCACCGACACCATCAGCGCCCCCTGCCCCCCCCGCAGCAGGTGCCCCTCCGGATTCGAGAAGCCGGCGAGACTGTCGCAATGGATCGCCTCCGGCAGGGTCACGGTGGCGATCGGCCCGGACTGCGGCGAGGCGCAGAACCCCATGGCGTAGATGCGCTCGTCCTGGGTGATCCGCGTGAACAGCCGCAGCACCCGGTCGTCGTTGCCGGTCCCGACGAGATCCTGCAACGATTCCTGCATGGAGTGGGCGATCAGGGAGGAACGGCTGTCCAGATCCCGCATGAACCAGCGCAGGGTCAGCCGGTCCGCCAGCGGCACCGCCGCATAGGCGAAGGCCGCCATCACGAGCAGCAACGGGACGAGAAACCGCAGGGAGAGACGCATCGAGACCTGCCTACACCTTCCCGAACCCGACGTTCACCTCATTGCCCCAGGCCGGCCACTCCTACCTCGCCCCGTTGCCGGGCATACAGCGGAAAGGCGTCCGTCAGCGCGCGCACCGCGCCCTTCACCCGCGCCAACGTCGCCTCGTCCTTACGGGTCAGGACTTCGTCGATCAGCTCGGCCACGCGCGCCATCTCGGACTCGCGGAAACCGCGCGTCGTCACCGCGGGCGTGCCCAGGCGGATCCCGCTCGTGACGAAGGGCGACTGCGGATCCCCCGGGATGGTGTTCTTGTTCACCGTGATCCCGGCCCGGTCGAGCAGCTGCTCGGCGTCCTTGCCGGTGAGGCCCTTCGCCCGCAGGTCCACGAGCATCAAGTGCGTGTCGGTCCCGCCCGACACGATCGCGTAGCCGCGTCCCAGCAGCGCCTGCGCGAGCGCCTGCGCGTTGCGCACGACCTGCGCCGCGTACGTCTTGAACTCGGGACGGGCGGCCTCGCCCAGCGCAACCGCCTTGGCGGCGATGACGTGCTCCAGCGGCCCGCCCTGCGTTCCCGGGAACACCCACTTGTCCACCGCCTTGGCGAGCTCGGCGGTGCAGAGGATCATCCCCCCGCGCGGGCCCCGGAGCGTCTTGTGGGTCGTGGTGGTGACGATCTGGGCGTGGGGCACGGGAGAGGGATGCACGCCGCCCGCCACGAGCCCCGCGAAATGCGACATGTCCACCAGGAACGTCGCGCCGATCTCGTCGGCGATGGCGCGCAGCGCCGCGAAGTCGAAGATGCGCGCGTAGGCGCTCCCGCCCGCGATGATCAGCTGCGGCCGCTCGGCCAGGGCCGTCGCGCGCACCTCGTCGTAGTCGATGGTGCCCGTGTCTTCGCGCACGCCGTAGGCCACCGCGCGAAACAGCACCCCGGAGAAGTTCACGGGCGAGCCGTGGGTCAGGTGCCCGCCGTGCGGCAGCGCGAGTCCCATCAGCGTCTCGCCCGGCTTCAGCACCGCCAGGTAGGCGGCCATGTTGGCCTGGGCGCCGGAGTGGGGCTGGACATTGGCGTGCGCCGCTCCGAACAGCGCCTTGGCGCGGTCGATCGCCAACTGCTCCACCTCGTCCACCACCTCGCAGCCGCCGTAGTAGCGCTTCTTCGGCACCCCCTCGGCGTACTTGTTCGTGAGGGCGGTGCCCATCGCCTGCAGCACCGCGACGGAAACGAAGTTCTCGCTGGCGATCAGCTCCAGCCCGTGCTCCTGGCGGTCGGTCTCCCGCCGGATCAGGTCGGCCACGGCGGGGTCGGCTTGCGCGAGCGGGGCGAGGCGATCGGCGAAGGTCACGGGTCGATTTTCTCCACGCGGCGCTGATGGCGGCCGCCCTCGAACGGAGTCGACAGCCAGCGACGCAGGATGTCCAGGCTGTCGTCGTCCTTCAGGCAGCGGGACGGCAATACCAGAATGTTCGCGTCATTGTGCCTGCGCGACAACTCGGCGACCTCCGCGTTCCACACTACCGCCGCCCGGACGTGCGGATAGCGGTTGGCGACGTAGGACATGCCGAGGCCCGTGCCGCATGTCAGCACGCCGAGCCGGGCCGCGCCATCGCTCACGGCCTGCGCGACGGGCCGGGCGTAGTCCGGGAAGTCGTCGGCGGGGTCCAGGGTCTTCGCGCCCACGTCGACGGGGTCGTAGCCCAGCCGGCGCAGCTCCGCGACCAGCTTCTGCTTGAGCTCGAAGCCGGCATGATCCGCGCCGACGTAGACCTTCTCAGACAAAGTTCTGCCTGACGCCGGCCACGGCGGCGATGCGCTGCTCCGCCAGGCGGTCGGCGGCCTGGTAGCTCGGGATCTTCTCCTCCTTCGCGATGTCGAACACGCGCAGGATGGTGTCGTAGATCTCGCCCGCCTTGTTGCGCGCCCGCTCCAGCGACCAGCCGTGCAGCTCCGCGTTCACGTTGATCAACCCGCCGCCGTTGATCACGTAGTCGGGGGCGTAGAGAATCCCCTTCGCTTCGATCTCCTCTCCATGCCGGTCCTCGGCGAGCTGGTTGTTCGCCGCGCCGGCGACGATGGCCACCTTGAGCTGCGGCAACGTGTCGTCGTTGATCACGGACCCGAGCGCGCAGGGCGCGAAGATGTCGGCGGCCTGGCGGTACACCTCGTCCTCTGACAGCGCGACGGCCTTGAAGTCCTGCACCGCGGCCTTCACGCGCTGCGGATCGATGTCGGCGACGAAGAGCTTGGCTCCCTCATCGTGCAGCAGCTTGCAGAGCGAGTAGCCCACGTGGCCGCACCCCTGCACCACGACCGTCTTCCCCGTGAGGCTGTCCGACCCCCAGCGCACCTGGGCGCAGGCCTTGATGCCGCGGTACACGCCGTATGCGGTGACCGGCGAGGGGTCGCCGGACTTGCCGAGGAGACCCGTGACGTGCTCGGTCTCCGCCCGGATGAACTCCATGTCGGCGGTGGAGGTGCCCACGTCCTCCGCGGTGATGTAGCGGCCGTTCAACGACTCCACGTGCCGGCCGTGGGCCCGGAAGATCGGCTCGCGGCGCGTGGTCTTGTTGTCGCCGATGATCACGCTCTTGCCGCCCCCGAGGTTGATCCCCGCGACCGCGGCCTTGTAGGTCATGCCGCGCGCCAGCCGGAGCGCGTCCACCAGCGCCGCGAGATCGTCCTGATAGTGCCAGAAGCGCGTGCCGCCGAGCGCGGGCCCGAGCCGCGTGTCGTGGATCGCGATGATGCCGCGATAGCCGCTCGTCGGGTCCTGGTACAGGCTGACCTGCTCGTGCCCGTGCTCGGCCAGCAGGCCGAACAGGTCGGTCTTCCTGCCAGCCGGGCTAGGCGCGGTAGAGGCCACGTGCGATGACGATCCGCTGAATTTCGCTGGTGCCTTCATAGATCTCGGTGACCTTTGCGTCTCGGAAGAGTTTTTCGACCGGAAAGTCCCGCATGTACCCGTAGCCGCCGAACAGCTGGACGGCCTGGGTCGTGACCCACATGGCCGTCTCCGACGCGAACAGCTTCGCCATGCTCGCCGCCTGGCGGACGTCCTCGCCGCGATCGCGACGGGCCGCCGCCCACTGCGTCAGGGCGCGGGCGGCGGCCACGCGCGTCGCCATGTCCGCCAGCTTGAACTGCACACCCTGGAACTCGCGCAGCGGCTGGTCGAACTGCCGCCGCTCGGCACAGTACGCCACCGCCAGCTCGAGCGCGCGCCGCGCGATCCCCACCGCCTGCGTCGCGATGCCGAGGCGCCCGGCGTCGAGCCCCTCCATCGAGTACACGAACCCCATCCCCTCCTCACCCAGCAGGGCGTCGGCGGGGAGGCGCAGGTCCTCGAGCGCGACCGTGGTCGTGTTGGATGCGCGCAGACCCATTTTGTCCTCGGGAGCGCCCGCCCGATAGCCCGCGGTCGACGTGGGAACGATGAAGGTCGAGATCCCCTTGGCGCCGCGGCGATCGCCGGGGGTGTCGGTGCGCACCATGACCATCATGAGATCGGCCGTGCCGCCATTGGTCGCCCACGCCTTCATGCCGTTCAGCACCCATCCCTCGCCGTCCCGCACCGCCTGGGCCCGCATCCCTGCGGGATCGGAGCCGGCGTCCGGCTCCGACAGCGCGAACCCGACGAGCAGCTCGCCGCGCGCCAGCGGCTTCAGCCAGCGCTCCTGCTGCGGGGGGGTGCCGTGGCGCACCAGCATCGTGGCGGGGATCCCGTTCTGAATGCTGATCGACACGGCGATCGACGCGTCGGCCGCGGCGATCTCCTCGAGCGCGAGGAGATAGGTCACGGTGTCGATCCCCATCCCCTCGTGGCGCTCGGGGACGGTCATGCCGAGGAAGCCGAGTCGCCCGAGCTCGTCGATCACGGGACGCGGGAACGTCCTGGTGCGGTCCCATTCCGCCGCGTGCGGCGCGATGTGCTCGCGCGCGAACTCGCGCGCCAGGTCCACGATCTGGCGCTGCGTATCGCTCAGCCCGTCGGTGGGGTGCTCAACGACCGTAGTCAAAGAACCCCCTCCCGCTCTTGCGGCCCAGGCGGCCGGCGGCCACCATCGTGCGCAGCAGCGGGCACGGCCGATACTTGTCGTCCCCGAGATCGCGGTGCAGCACCTCGAGGATCGCGAGGCAGACGTCGAGGCCGATCAGGTCGGCGAGCGCCAGCGGCCCGAGCGGGTGATTCATGCCGAGCTTCATCACCGTGTCCACCGCGTCCGGCGTCGCGACGCCCTCCATCACGCAGAAGATCGCCTCGTTGATCATCGGCATGAGGACCCGGTTCGACACAAACCCGGGCGCATCGCGCACTTCCACCGGCGTCTTGCCCAGCGCCTGCGCGATGGCGACCGTCCGGCCGGTGGTCGCGTCCGTGGTCTCGAGCCCGCGGATGATCTCGACCAGCGGCATCACCGGCACCGGATTCATGAAGTGCATGCCGATCACCAGGCCCGGACGCGATGTCTGGGCGGCGATCGCGGTGATCGAGATGGACGAGGTGTTGGTGGCGAGAATCGCCTCGGGCGGCGCCGCCCGGTCGAGCTCGCGGAAGATCGCGAACTTCGTCTCGCGCTGTTCCGTGGCCGCTTCGATCACCAGCTCGGGGCCGCCCAGCTTCCCGTCGAGCGCCGGCGCCGTCACGAGCCGGTCGAGCGCCGCCGCCTTCTGCTCCGCGGTGAGCGCCCCCTTCTTGACCTGGCGGTCGAGGTTCGCCGCGATCGTCTGGCGCGCCCGCTCGAGCGCCCCGGGGACCGTGTCCACCAGCAGCGTATCCCAGCCGTGCTGCGCGAACACGTGGGCGATCCCGCTCCCCATCGTGCCCGCGCCCAGCACGGCGACCCGGCTCACGCCGCCGCCTCGGCCAGCCACGCGCGTGGCCGGCGGATTTCACGTCCCAGCAGCAGCACCACACCACCCACGAACACCAGCGTCCCCAGCAGCCCGCCCTCCGGCCCGAAGAGTCCCCCGTCGAGCCAGGAGTGCACCCCGGGCGTGTAATCCACTCCGGGCACGTCGAACGCCAATCCCGAAACCGGGGCATCGAACACGAGGCTCAGTCCCGCATTCCAGCCGAAGTGCAATCCCCAGGCGAGGGCCATCCCGCCGCGGGAGAAGAACGCCATGCTGAGCCACACGCCGGCGATCACGATGTTCACCGTGGAGAGGCTGCCCGTGCCGGGGTTCGAGAGGTGCGCCGCCCCGAACCCGATCGCCAGCAGCGCCGTCGCCGTCCCGGGGCCGATGGCGTCGGCGAGGCGGCGCAGCGGATACCCGCGCCACATCAACTCCTCGGCGAGCGCCGCGGCGCACAACCCGACCGCCAATGGCGCCGCGACGTTCAGAAAGCCGCCGACGCCGGTGAACCGCAGCTCGGCGCCGTCCGTCACCACCGCCAGGGCTACCGCCAGCGCGGCCATCCCGGCGCCCATTGCCACGCCCCGCGCGAGGTGCAGTCCCACGGCACGCGGCGGCCGCCAGCCCATGCGGCTCCAGCTGTAGCGGTTCGCCACGCTGCCCACGAGCCAGGTGGCTGCCAAGAACCCGGCCAGCTGGTACAACCCGTTCCGGGCCAGCCACCACGAGTGGCCCCCCACGCCCGGAATCGCGTCGCTCAGCACCACGGTCACGCCGATTCCCACGATGACGAAGAGGACGAGCCAGAGCACGGCACGGCCGATCTCCCGCAATCGGGCCACAAACGAAACGCGCGCCATCAGAGGCGCGCGCGAACCGGGCGAATGGTCAGGTGAAGCAACAGCACGGCGACTCCGAGCTTGATCAGGTCTCCGACCAGGAACGGCAGCGTGCCGTAGCGGGCCGCAGCGCGGATGTTCCCGGCGTACACCCACAGCTGCACCAGGCCGCCCAGATAGATCAACACCAGTCCCGCGAGCGCCGCCACCGCGAGGCGCAGGTAGCCGGGCGCCCGACCCGCATGCCCGCTCGATAGCGTCCCCACCGCGTAGGCCGCGAGCGGATAGGCCAGCAGGTAGCCCCCCGTAGGACCGATCAGGCGGGCCACTCCGGGCAGCCCGATCGGGGTGAACACGGGAAGACCGGCGGCGCCGAGGGCGAGGTAGAACAGCAGACTCGACGCCCCCAGCCACGGCCCCAGCAGCCCGCCGACGATCAGCACCGCGAGCGGCTGGAGCGTCAGCGGCACCGGCGTACCGGGCAGCGGGACGGCGAACTGCGAGGCCACCGCGACCAGCGCGGCGCCCATCACCACGGCGGACGTGCGCCGCCAGGTGAGTACGGGACTCGGCAGAACGATCGCTCGGTCCATTTACATCGCCTCCACGCTGAGCGCGACGGCGTTGCCGCCGCCGAGACAGAGGGTCGCAAGGCCGGTGCGCCGGCCGCGGTCCTTCATGGCGTACAGCAGGGTGGTCAGCACGCGCGCGCCCGACGCCCCGATCGGATGCCCCAGCGCGATGGCGCCGCCGTTCACGTTGACCCGGTCCCAGTCCCAGCCGAGCGCCCGCCCGTCGGCGAGCGCCTGGACCGCGAAGGCTTCGTTCGCCTCAATCAGGTCGTAGTCGCCGATCGTGGTGCCGGCCTTCCGCATCAGGTTCTGAACCGCGACGATCGGCGCGAAGAAGAGATCCTTCGGCTCCCCGCCCCCGGTGGCGTAGGCCGTGATGCGCGCCAGCGGCTGGAGGCCGTGCGTCCGGGCGAAGGCGAGCGACGTCACGACCAGCGCGGACGCCCCGTCGTTCAATCCCGGCGCGTTGCCGGCCGTCACGGTGCCGTCCTTCTCGAACGACGGCTTGAGCGCGGCCAGCGCCTCGAGGCTCGTATCGGCACGCGGGCCCTCGTCCTTGTCGATGACGGTGGGGCCCTTCTTCCCGGCGATCTCGACGGCCACGGTTTCGGCCTTGAAGTGGCACGCCTCCATCGCGGCCACCGCCTTGCGGTGGCTCGCCAGGGCGAAGGCATCCTGATCCGCCCGCGACACGCCGGCCTTCTTCGCCGTGTACTCGGCGAGATTCCCCATGTGTTGATTCGAGAACGAGTCCCACAGGCCGTCGTGGATCATGCCGTCGGTGAGCGGCTGATTGCCCGCCTTCACCCCGCCCCGCAGTCCATACAGATAGAAGGGGGCGTTCGACATCGACTCCATCCCGCCCGCCACCACGCACTGCGCGTCGCCGGCCTTCACCGCCTGCGCCGCGAGCATCACGGCCTTGAGCCCCGAACCGCAGACCTTGTTGATGGTGAGGCTCGGGATCGTGCCGGGCAGCCCCGCATGGATCGCCGCCTGCCGCGCCGGAGCCTGACCCTCGCCGCCCTGCAGCACGTTGCCCAGGATGACCTCGTCCACCGCCCCGGCTTCGATGCCGGCGCGGCGCACGGCCTCCTTCACCACCAGGGCGCCGAGCTGCGGCGCCGCGAGGGGCGACAGGCCGCCCAGGAACCGGCCGATGGGCGTGCGACAGGCGGAGACGATAACCGGAGTAGTCTGATCGGTAGCCATGATCCGTTCCTCAGATTGCGGATTGCGGATTGTCGATTGCGGATTGTACGGGCCATCTCCAGGTCTCCAATCCGCAATCCGAAATCCGCAATCCGCAGTTCATATTAACGGCGTGAGGGAGCGGGTGCGAACCTCTTCGGTCAGGCGCCGCACCGCCTCATCTATCCCTAACACGGTCTGCTTCTTGCCGGCTCCCCGGGCGCGCATCGCCACCGCGCCGGCCTCGGCCTCCCGCTGCCCCACGACGGCGAGATAGGGGATCTTCATCACTTCCCCGTCACGGATCTTGTAGCTCAGCGTCTCGCTGCGGTCGTCGAGGTGTACCCGCAAGCCGGCGTCCCGGAGCGCCTCCGTGACCTTCCGCGCCGCGTCGAGCTGCGCGTCGGCGATGGGCAGCACGCGCACCTGCTCGGGGCTGAGCCACAGCGGAAACGCGCCCGCGAAGTGCTCGATCAGGATCCCCATGAAGCGTTCGAAGGACCCGCACACCGCGCGGTGGATCACCACTGGCCGATGCTCGGTGTTGTCCGCGCCCACGTAAATGAGGGAGAACCGCTCGGGTGCGGCATAGTCGAGCTGGATGGTGCCCAGCTGCCAGGTCCGGCCGATCGAATCCGCCACGTGGAAGTCGATCTTCGGACCGTAGAACGCGCCGTCACCGGGATTGGTCTCGTACGGCAGGCCGGTCGCGTCGAGGGCCGACTTGAGCCCCGACTCCGCCCGATCCCACATCGCGTCGTCGCCGATGCGCACCGGCGGTCTGGTGCAGAATCTGATCTGCGCCGTGAGCCCGAACGTGCGGTAGAAGCCGATGATGAAATCGGCGAGCCGTTGCACTTCGTCGGGAATCTGGTTCTCCATCACGAAGATGTGGCAATCGTCCTGCTGGAACTGCCGTACCCGCGTGAGTCCCGCCAGCGCGCCCGAGACCTCGTTGCGATGCAGCACGTCGAACGTGCACATGCGCAGCGGCAGCTCGCGGTACGAATGCTTGTCCGCCTGGTACAGGAGATAGTGCGACGGGCAGTTCATCGGTTTCAAAGAGAAGTTGTGCTCCTTGGTCTCGTTGTCGAGCACGAGGAACATATTCTCCTGATACTTGCCCCAGTGCCCCGACAGCTCCCACAATCCCTTGTTGTACATCAGGGGGGTCTTGACCTCCTGGTAGCCGTCGCGCTGCAGCTCGCGCAGGTACGCCTGGATCTCGTTCACCATCGCCGTGCCGCGGCTCGTCCAGAATACGGCGCCCGGGGCCCAGTGATGGAACATGAACAGGTCCAGCTCACGTCCCACACGACGGTGGTCGCGCTTCTTCGCCTCGTCGAGACGGTGGAGGTACGCGTCGAGGTCTTCCTTCTTGAACCAGGCCGTGCCGTAGATGCGCTGCAGCATCTGCCGCCGCACGTCGCCGCGCCAGTACGCCCCCGCCGCGTGCAGCAGCTTGAAGTGCTTGAGCTTCCCCGTGCTCGCGAGGTGCGGCCCGCGGCACAGGTCCACGAAGGGACCGTCGCTGTACACCGAGATCACTTCGTTCTGCCCCAGGTCGTCGATGCGCTCGAGCTTCAGCGGATCCTCGACGAAGCGGCGCTTCGCGTCGTCCCGGCTCACCTCCTCGCGCACGAACGGGTAGTCCGCCGCGGCCACGTCCCGCATGCGCGCTTCGATCTTCTCGAGGTCCTCCGGGGTGAACGGCGCCGGCACCTCGAAGTCGTAGTAGAAGCCGTCCTCGATCGCCGGTCCGAACCCGATCCGGGCGTGCGGAAACAGCTCCCGCACCGCCGTGGCCAGCACGTGCGCCGACGAATGGCGCAGCACGTCCAGCGCCTGCGGGTCGCGGTCGGTGAGAATCGCCACCGTGGCGCCGTCGGGGAGCGGGCGGGCCAGATCCCGCACCTCCCCGTTGACGCGCACGGCGACGGCCGCCTTGGCGAGTCCCGGTCCGATGCTCTGGGCGAGATCGGCCCCGGTGGCCGAAGCGGGCAGTTCCCTGGTGCTCCCGTCGGGGAGGGTGACGCGAATCGCGGTGGCCGGCATGGTCAGCGGGACGTGTCGACGGCGGTGGCGGGCTCCACGGAGCCGAAGCGCGCGAGCCGGGTTCCGGAGCGGAAGTACAGCACCACGCCGGCCACCACCAGGACGAGCAGCAGGAGCCAGCGCGCGAGGCGGCTCGACGAGATGACGTTGGGATCTTCAGGCATGGCGAATTCTAACATCTGGGGACGGGGGAGGAGGGACGAGGGACGAGGCCCATCCCTACCCGTCCCCCGTCCCTCGTCCCTTACGCGTCCCTCGTCCCCCCCCCCTC
>DATDED010000436.1:0-1511 GCA_036523455.1 Gemmatimonadales bacterium | reverse complement strand
CGAGCATCGTGTCTTCCAGGTGGCCCAGTTCCGCCGCTCGGAGGACTTCTCCCGGTTGAAGGAGCTGATCTGGCCGACCATGGAGCGCATCGAGCAGCTCCAGGGCGGCCAGGGAATCGTCACCGGGGTGGCGAGCGGGTTCCTCGATCTCGACCGGCTCACGGCCGGGTTCCAGCGGGGCGACCTGGTCATCATCGCGGCGCGGCCGTCCATGGGGAAGACGTCGTTCGTGCTGAACTGCGTCCAGCACGCGGCGATCGAGCACCAGGTCGGGGTGGCGGTCTTTTCGCTGGAAATGTCCAAGGAGTCGCTGGTCCAGCGGCTGCTGTGCTCCGAGGGCTTGGTGGATGCGCAGCGGCTGCGCCGGGGCGCGCTGCGCGACGACGACTACCCCAAGCTCGCCCGGGCGGCGGGACTGCTCGGCACGGCGCCGATCTGGATCGACGACTCGGCGGCGCTCACGCCGCTGGCGATGCGCTCCAAAGCCCGCCGGCTCAAGGCCGAGCACGACATCGGCATGGTGGTGGTGGACTACCTGCAGCTGATGCAGGGCCCGTCCAATACCGAGAACCGGCAACAGGAGATCTCCTACATCTCCCGCTCGCTCAAGGCGCTGGCGAAAGAGTTGGACGTGCCTGTGGTCGCGCTGTCCCAGCTGTCGCGCGCCCCCGAGCAGCGCACCGGCGAGGGCCGCCGCCCGCAGCTCTCCGATCTGCGCGAGTCCGGCGCCATCGAGCAGGACGCCGATCTGGTCTGCTTCATCTATCGCGCCGAGATGTACGAGGGACCGACCGACAAAGAAGGCAACAGCATCGAGGGGCTGGCCGAGCTGATCGTCGGCAAGCAGCGCAACGGTCCCACGGGAACGGTGGAGCTCTATTTCAAGAAGGAGTACACGCGCTTCGACAACCGGTCCCACCGCGATGCGCCGCCGGGGGCCACCGGTGCCTAAGCCCGTTTCGTTGTTCCGCTGCACCGACTGCGGGGCCGAGCAGCCCAAGTGGGCGGGGCGCTGCGACGCGTGTGGGGCGTGGAATACGCTGGTGGAGGAACCGCTGGCGGACAGGCGGTCAGGCGGTCGGGCGGTCGGCGGGGCACGAACCTTTGACCGACCGCCCGTCCGCCTGTCCGCCCTGTCTACGCAGGAGCTCGGACGCTTGCGCACCGGGATCGCCGAGCTCGATTTCGTTCTCGGCGGCGGGATCGTCCCTTCGTCGGTGATCCTGGTGGGGGGCGAGCCGGGGATCGGAAAATCCACGCTGCTGCTGCAGGCGGCCGCCCACCTCGAGCGCGCGAGTGTGCGCACGCTCTACGTGTCGGGCGAAGAGTCGCCCGAGCAGCTGCGGCTGCGCGCCGACCGGCTCGACGCCGATGCCGGCGCCGTCCACGTGCTGGGCGAGACCAACCTCGAAGCGATCCTGCACCACGCCGGCGCCATCGGCGCCCAGGCGGTGTTCCTCGATTCGATTCAGACGACCTACACGGAAGCGCTCGAGGGCGCCCCGGGGAAC
>DATDED010000435.1:0-3260 GCA_036523455.1 Gemmatimonadales bacterium | reverse complement strand
ACAATGGCCCCGGAGGGCGACACACGGTGGAGCGGCATTGGTCCTCGAGTGCGTCGAAGGTGGTGAACGGCTGCGGCCCCAGGCCGTCGGCGCGCCCGAGACATGAGCTCGCACGGCATGGATCCTCGGCAAGAACATGCTCCGCGCGACGCCGGACGGCAACTCAGTCGCGCGTCGGCGTCCCGATGAGGTAGGTCACCAGGGTGATGAGCGGAGCACCCCGAACGGTCCCGATCTCCCAGCGGTACTCGTCGAACCCGGCCACCAGCTGCCGCAGCTCGGCCGGCGTGTAGGTCCGCAGACACGACACGGTCCCCTCGAACCACACGACCAGCGGCACCACTGGCACAAGGTAGGTCCAGAATAGCCGGTCCCAGCGAAACGGCCGGATGAAGGGCGTCAGCAGGAGAGCAAGGACAGGAAGAGCCAGCATACCGAGGAGTCCCAGGAGCGAGCGGCGGGTGATCTCGAAGACCGCGATGCCCCGCCCCTGGCGCACCGCGTCCGCGAGGATCGCGCGAGCGGCGTCGGGCTGGAAATGGTGCAGCGCCGTGAACAGCGTGCGAAACCCGGTGAGGCGCGCGGGGACCGCGGTAGCATCGATCGGGTCGGGCTCGCCCGCGATGCGACCGCCGCTCAGCCGGCCGAGCCGCGCGTAGGCCGCGGGGTTCGGGTACAGATCGCAGAGACGCACGCGGACCGCCGGCCCGCCCGCCGCGGGGATCCTCCCGAGCAGGCCCCGCCACGGTCCGCCGCCACCCGAACAGAGATCCACGATCTCCGTTTCCTGAACTTGCATGAGGGCGCGCGCCAGCAGCGGCGCCGCCACGGCGTAGGGCGCGAACCACTCCATCAGCGCACGCAGGAAGTCGGTGATCGCGGTCCGGAGGAACTCCGGGCACCACGGCTGGTCTTCGATCTCGAGGAGATGAAGGCGTCGCATGATGACGAACGTGAAACGGCGCCCGCAGGCGTTTACTGCCTACGGGCGCCGCGTGCAAACCCGATCCTCAGGCCGTCTTGCCGCCGAACACCTTGCCGAGCAGGCCGCCGACGAGGCCCCCGATGGCCGGAAAGCCGGTCCCGGTCGCCAACCCCGAGGCGATTCCGCCGCCGCCGAGCAGATTCCCGGCGAGCGTGCCGATCAGGCCGCTCAGACCACCCGCCACCGCCCCACCGCCCGCGGCATTGGGCATCGCGACACCCTTGCTCCAGAGAGAGAAGAGCAGACCCGCGACGCCACCGATGCCGATCCCCGCCCCCTGCCCCACGCCGCCGCCGAGGCTGGGAACGTACTTCGCCAGCACCGCCAGCAGGACCTGCAGCACCACCCCCACCAGGGCCGACTTCATCAGTGGGTTGGACGCGCTTCCCTGGTCTGCCATCGCTACCTCCTGTGGGTGTCACACGACAGTCACTCAGCCACTACCAGGATGAAGGTGAATGACGTGCTTCGCAAGCGCGAACCAGAACCCTCTGGCAACGTCCTCATGGAGCGAACGGACGCGCGAAGACCTCGTCCCAGGCAGCCAGCGCCGGCTTCGCGCGCAACGCCGAATCCACGACGCCCAGGTGGGCGAAGAGCGGCAGTCCCGAACCCGGGGGAAGGTTCAGCGCCGAGAGGTCGAGGTCCGTGAAGGTCAGCTGGAATACGGCGATCGCGCGCGCGGAATCGAGCAGCCTCGCCTGGGACTTCAGATAGCGCGCCTGCTCCGCCGGGCTGGAGGCGAGCGAGCCGAGCGAAGTCGAGGTCCACCCACCCTCCACCACGAGCACCGGTCGAGCGCTCTCGGTCCGCAGGCGCGCGTAGTAGTCGGGCGGCACGCTCTCCGGGTCGGCGAAGCCGCCGAGGTAGGGATAGGACGAGAGGCCCAGACAGTCGATGAAGGGAAAGTCCGCGAGATCCTGGGCGATCCCGGCGTACCCCCCGCCCTGGAAGCGGCCCCACGCCGTCTCGACCTGCACGCTGACGTACAACGGCGTGGCAACGCCGAGCTGCTGCAGTCGCGTGGCAGCGGCATTGGTCATAGCCACGACGGCCTGATAGACCGAATCGGGCGCCGCCAGCCGGATCAGGTTCGTCTCCGCGGCGAGGCCCAGGTAGTCGGGATGCAGAATCGAGTCGAGGGCGAGCACGTAGTCGATGTACGACCGCTGGATCACGGGGTCGGTGATGCTGCGCCCGAGCGAGTCGAGCACCGGATCCTCTCGCGCGCGGTCGAGGCCGTTGGTGACGTCCACCGTGATGACGAGCTTCAGCCCCTTGGCCCGGTAGTAGTTCGCGAGGCCGAGCTCGTTGCCGCGCACCTCCTGCGCCGGCGTCAGGCCGCTGAACAGGGCAGCGTACGGCACCGAAATGTGCATGATCGCCGCGTCGGCGTGCCCGGAAGTCCAGAGATTGAGGGATTGTAGGGTGACGGTCTGATCGGGACGCGGGGGAATCGCGGAGAACCCCATCCGGAACGTGCGGGGCGCACGGGCCGGTGCGGTCGAGTCGCCGCAGGCGAGGGCGAGCCCGCAGATCAGCAGCATGCGGCGCGTAGCGCTCATGCTGTGAATACGAGGCTGCAGCAAGTGACCGCTCCTTCGGCCTTCTGCAGCTCGGAAACGTTCAGGGACAGGAGCGCGATCCCCCGCTCTGCCAGCCGCCGGGCCGTGACGGGGAAGTTCGACGGATAGATCACCCGGGCCCCCACGAGCAGCCCGTTCGCGGCCCCGGGCTCCCCCGCTGCCACGTCGAGCACTCGCAGCCCGGCGAACGCCGCCGGGTCCACCCAGCGGGGATTGCACAGCACCGTGTCCGGCGCCACGAGCGTCGCGGCGGACTTGAGATGCAGGCACCCGCGCACCGCGACGGGACGCACGTCGTATCCGTGCGGTGCCACCGCGGCCGCGAGCTGATCGATTCCCGCGCGGTTGGTCCGTCCGCCCTCCCCCACATATACCGTACGCCCGATGAGCAGCACGTCGCCGCCGTCCAGCGTCGCCGGTGCCGTGATCCGGACCAGCGGCCGGTGGGCCGCCAGCGCCCGGGCGACCGGCTCGGTTTCGGGCACCCGCGATTCGGCGCCGGGCCGCGCGATGACGGCGACCTCGTCGAACACCACGGCGGTATCCTCCACGAACACCGAGTCCGGCAACGACGGATCGGCCGGGAGGGTCCGCACCTCCCACCCCGCCTCGCGCAGCGCCGCTTCGTACGCGCGGTGCTGCTCCCGTGCCAGGGCGATGTCGATGGGGCGCCGCTCGAGATGCACCAG